>JBJFHW010000334.1:0-7179 GCA_051893965.1 Acutalibacteraceae bacterium | reverse complement strand
TGCTTCTTGCCGGTGCTTCTCTTGACGATGTTTTTGTTATTGTTCTTTTCACGGCTTTCATTTCAATGGCGCAGGGCGAAAGGGCAGATGTGATGGATTTTGTGAACATACCGGTTTCAATTGTTCTGGGCATTTTGCTCGGAGCGGTTGTCGGCTTCGGTCTTTCGTGGTTTTTTGAAACGAATTATTCGCACAGGCATCTTGTTCGAAACAGCCTGAAAGTGATTATTATTCTCGGCTTTGCATTTTTGCTTCTTGCCGTGGAAGATTTGCTTGACGGAATCGTTGCGGTTTCGGGACTTCTTGCCGTTATGAGCATGTCAATGGTGATTGCCGTGAAAAGTGTGCCGGAGGTTACCGACAGACTGAAAGAAAAATACGGAAAATTATGGATCGCTGCAGAGGTCATTTTGTTTGTGCTTGTCGGTGCGGCTGTTGATATTCGTTATACGCTCAAAGCCGGTGCCGGCGCCGTGCTGATGATCTTCATCGGCTTGCTGTTTCGGTCGGTGGGCGTCTGGCTGTGTATGGCAGGAACAAAGCTAAACAAAAAAGAAAAGCTTTACTGTGTGATTGCCTATTTGCCGAAAGCCACGGTTCAGGCGGCAATCGGTTCGGTTCCGCTTTCGTTGGGACTTGCGTGCGGAAACCTCGTTTTGTCGGTTGCGGTTCTTTCCATTCTGATTACGGCACCGCTCGGCGCCGCCCTGATGGATTTAAGCTATAAAAAACTGCTGACATATGACGGGGAGTGATTGTAAATCAAAAATAGATTTTATGATTTGTAAAAACGTGCGTACAGAAAAAAGGTTCAAAAAACATTGTCATCTGTCGAAAAATGTAATATAATGATGGTAAAAGTAAAACACAGATCGTTCAGATTATTTCCGGAGGTTTTTATGGACTATATTGAAAAAGAAACAGCCTGCGGCATTATCCGGGGCATAGAAAAAGAAAACTGTTTTGAGTTTCGCTCCGTTCGCTATGCAAGAGCGGGCCGATATGAATACCCCACGCAGGAAAATGGTTGGCAGGGTGTTTATGACGCAACATATTTCAAAGATTGCTGCTATCAGCACCGCGCCTTTGAGCCGGACGAAAAGGTCAATCCTTTTTATCACAAGGAGTTTCGAGAAGGGCTTTCGTTTACATACAGTGAGGACTGCTTCTTTCTGAATATCTGTACGCCGAAAGAGGCGGAAAACTGCCCGGTTCTGATTTTTATTCACGGCGGAAGCTTCACGGGAGGCAGCACCGATGAAAGCTACATAAATGGGGCGCGTTTTGCCGGAAAAGGCATCATCACCGTTGCGATGAACTACCGTCTCGGCCCCTACGGTTTTTGCGCACACCCGGATTTGACGGACGAAAACGGCGTGTGCGGAAATTTCGGACTGTTTGACCAGACGGTCGCCATTCAATGGGTAATTGACAACATTGCTTCTTTCGGCGGCAATCCTAAAAAAATCACGCTCATGGGGCAAAGCGCCGGTGCGATGAGCGTTGATATTCATATGTCGAATCCGCTTTTAAAAGGCAATATAGCCGGGGCAATCCTTTTAAGCGGTGCAGGACTTCAAAGGTGCGTATTAAAGCCGGTGACGCCCGAAAAAGCAAAGCCGTTCTGGGAAACGGTGATGAAAAATGCAAATGTAAGTTCGATGAAAGAGCTGAAAACCGTTGATGCGAAAACACTTTATTATGCTTGGCTAGACGCTTGCAAACAGACAAAATCCAGTATGCCTTATACTTTCCCCGTATATGACGGAAAAATCATCACAAAGGATAATTTTCACCTTGAAAATATTGCCGATATTCCATATCTTTTGGGCTCAACCTGCACGGATATGATTCCGATTGCACTGGAGGGCATTATGAAAAAATGGGCAAAGCACTGTCAAAAGCATAACGCGAATCCCTGCTATATTTATAACTTCAACCGCTTTTTGCCCGGCGATGATATGGGCGCATGGCATTCGGCAGACCTGCTTTATGTTTTTTCTTCTCTTGAATCCAACTGGCGACCGTTTGAAGAAATTGACTATAAAATTTCCGGTCAGATTTCAGACGCGGTTGCGGCTTTTGTCAAAAACGGAAATCCGAACTGTGAAACGGTTCCCGAATGGAAGCCCGGAAGAAAAAGACCGATGTCTTTTTGCGAAAACACTGCTGCTGACCGCTGGCACACAAAAGACAACCTCAAATATACTTTGAACGGAAAAGGAAAAACAATATAATGAGCAAGTTTAATCATAATTTCCGCCTTTTTGAAAAAGGTGACTCCTACCGCATTTACGAAAGCGGCGACAACAAAGCAAGAATTGATTTTATAAGCGGCAGCTGCGTGCGTGTTGCGCTTTATAAAGACGAAAGCCAACTTCTGCCAACATTCTGCGTCAATCCCGATAACCGCTTTCTGATAAAGGGCAGAAGCCGTCTTGACACAAGCGGATTTTCTCTTTGCACGCCGGAAAGTGAAAGCACCGAAGCAGGAGAACACTTTTTGCTTCCCTGCGGCATTGATATGGAAGTTGATTTTCACAACTTTATTTTAAAATATACGCTCAACGGCAAAGAAATTTTTTCTGACAGAAAACCGCTTTCCTATAATCTTGCCGGTGAATTCGGGCGCGAAAGCTTTCACTATATCACAAGACAGGCCGGAGAAAGAATTTTCGGACTCGGCGATAAAACCGGTGAGCTGAACAAAGCGGGCAAGGCTTACCGAATTGAAACAACGGACTGCATGGGCTATGACGCCGCCGAAAGCGATCCGCTTTATAAGCATATTCCGTTTTATATTTGTGAAAACAGCACCGGCAGCTACGGTATTTTTTATGATACCTCCGACACGTCCTATGTTGACCTCGGCAAAGAGATCAACAACTATTATCCTGCCTATAAATATTTTAAAACAGAAGATAACTGCCTTGTTTATTATGTTTTCTTCGGCACAAAGCTTTCTGTTTTGCAGCAGTTTGCTTCTCTTTGCGGAAAACAGCCGCTTGCACCGAAATGGAGCTTTGATTATTGCGGCAGCACCATGGCATATACCGATGCGCCGGATTCAGACCGTCAGATGGACGGATTTTTAAACAGGCTTAAAACGGAAAATCTTTCCTGCAAAGGCTTTTATCTTTCTTCGGGATATACCTCGGTCGGCGAAAAGCGTTGTGTGTTCAATTGGAACAAAGAAAAATTCCCCGATCCAAAGTCCTTTATTGAAAAATTCTCCGAAGCAGGAATCCGGATCATTCCGAACATTAAGCCGGCATTTTTAGACAGCCACCCGCTTTACGGTGAAATTGCCGAAAAAGGTCTTTTTATAAAAAATCCCGACGGAACACCTTTTGTAACAGAGTTCTGGGACGGTTTGGGAAGCTATCTTGACTTTACGAATCCCGAAGCGTTTGATTTCTGGAGCGGCAAGGTGAAAGAAACGCTGCTTGACCTCGGCATTACCGCAACATGGAACGACAACAATGAATTTGATATTCGTGACCTTGACGCTGTGGCAAAAGGATTTGCAGACGGAGAAGTTCCGGCAAGCAGTATCCGCCCGGTGCTGACTTATTTGATGGTTGCCGCGTCATACAAGGCGCAGATTGAAAGCAATCCGGAGCTTCGCCCGTTTTTGTCAACAAGAAGCGGAAACATTGCCGTTCGCCGTCTTGCCCAGACCTGGTCGGGCGACAACAAAACATCGTTCAAAGACTTGAAATACTGCCACAATATCGGTCTTACGATGTCGATGTCCGGTCTGTTCTTTTACGGACATGATCTCGGCGGTTTTCACGGTCAGATGCCGTCAAGACAGCTTCTTCTCAGGTGGCTTCAGCACGGCATTTTTGAACCGAGATTCACAATCCATTCCTGGAACGAGGACGGTTCGGCAACCATGCCGTGGAGCTATCCCGATATTATGGATTCGGTTCGTCTTCTTTTTGCACAAAGAAAAAGACTGCTGCCGTATTTATACAGCTGTGCTTATGATGCGGTTGAAAACGAAATTCCGATGAATGCTCCGCCGCTTTTATATTACGATGACGAAGAGCTTTATAAGCCAAGCAGCAGCATGATGCTCGGAAAGGATATTCTTGTCGGCTTTGTTTTGGAAGAAGACAGTGAAAACACAAGTGTTTATCTTCCGAAAGGTGAAAGTTGGTATCTGGGAGAAAAGCTTTACAAAGGCGGTCAGACGGTGAACGTTCACATTCCTGCCGAAAAGCAAGTGCCGTATTTCGTCAGAAGCGGCTGTGTTTTGCCGACCGATGAAGCGCCTTACGGCTTTGACTGCGGGGAAGAAATCGTGTTTACGGTCTACCCGAAAGAAAAAGGAAAATTTGAAAGCTTCTTTTTTGATGATGACGGCGAAAGCTTTGCATATAAAGAAAACAATTGCGTTAAGCTTCACTTTTCGGTTATTTGCAGTGAAAACAGCGTCAGCGTTGAATATGAAAACACGGGAAAAATGCCGCTTGATGTTCAAATCAGACTTTGCGGCGGTGACGAAAGACCGCTTGAGGTCAGGAAGAAATAAAAAAATGTGCTTACGCAATCAATCAGCACAAAATGGGGTATCACCGTAAAAACGATGGTACCCCATTTTTATTATTCATCTGACTTGTTTTCCAACAGCTTCCGATAAAACCGAAAAGCGGAGGGCAGGGCATAGTTTTGCGTGATTTCTTCGGCTGTTTTCCATTCAAATTGCGCACTTTCCGTCTGACACTCGACCCGGTAACCGTTCATATGCCACTCAATATGTGTAAAAATATGCTTCGCTTTTCCGCACGGTTCGCAGGAAGTCAGAACAATGCCTTGCTGCTGCAGAAATCTTTGTGCTTCTTCTTTCGTCATATGCTCCTCGGCGTTCGGAAATTCCCACATTCCGGCAAGAAGACCGCTGTCAGCGCGCCGATGCAAAGCAACCTTATCGCCGCAAAAAAGCATAAAGACAGTAATGTCCTTGCTCTGTCGCTTCTTTTTTTCGCTTCTGACGGGATAACAAGCTGTCTTTTCAGTCAGATGCGCGCGGCAGACAGAATTGAGCGGACAAACGGTGCATTTCGGCTCGCCGTTCGGAACACAGACCACTTCGCCAAGCTCCATGATTCCTTGCGTCAGGTCAGAAGCGTCTTTTCCGCTCGGATAAATTTCCCGCAAAAGCGCAGTGACGTTCTTTTTTACTTTTGCTTGTGTGATGTCATCATCGCATGCCGTCAGCCGCATGATAACGCGCAGAACATTGCCGTCCACCGCCGGCTCCGGCTGACCGAAAGCGATTGAAGCGATTGCGCCGGCGGTGTATTCGCCGATACCGGGCAGCTTGAGCAGTTCTTGCGCTGTGTCCGGCAGTTTGCCGCCGTACGATGTAACAATCATCTGTGCCGCCTTTTTGAGATTTCGCACACGGCTGTAATAACCGAGACCCTCCCACAGCTTCATCAGCTTTTCGTCGTCTGCTTGAGCGAGTGCTTCAACGGTCGGCAATTGTGACAGAAAGCGTTTATAATATGCAATGACTGTTTCAATGCGCGTTTGCTGAAGCATCGTTTCAGAAAGCCACACATGATAGGGCGATGCATCTTCCCGCCACGGAAGCAGTCTTTTATTCTTTTGATACCACCTGATAATCATCAAGGCGGCGGTTTGTAATTCTTCTTTTTTCATTTTTTCTCCTGCAGTATGTTTTGATGATTATATTATATACGGAATGAATCGTTTTTTCAATCCGGACGATTTCGGTCAGGTAAAGAATTTACAAAAATTTGCTTAATTTCTTCTTCACAAAATATAGGAACAGGGAAGAAGTAAAAGGAAAGAAAAACCTTGAAATCAATACAAGTTGTATTGGACTGCATTGTTTTCAAGAAAAGTACATAGACGAAACCCTCCAAACGATAACAAACAGCAATGTTTTTTAGGGAGTTTGTCGTAAAGAGGATTAAATTGTTAAGATTTGTTAACTTTCCTTGATTTTTCTGCCTTTTATATGATAAGATTTACCCAACATTTTTAGGGAGATTGTATATGAAAGATTACATTAAACGACATCACGCTCAATCAAAGCTGAGCGAGCGAATTTATTGGTGGACACTTAGAGGGCTGATGATTTATGCAATTATAGTCAGCCTTATTCATTTGATCAAGGGCGACCCTGTAACCGGCGAAAACTCTCATCTTCAGCAAGTGCTTCAGATTTCAGCAAACCTTGTGGGAATGTTTGCATGGGAAATTATGCTTACAACATCAAAAAAGAGCTTTCTGCATTACATTCCGGCTTATGTTCAGAATATTACCTTGCTGGGATTTTTCCTCGGCTCCTTTGGCGGCGCATTCATCAATCTCTATTATAAGTTCCCGCCTTATGATATTCTTCTCCATGCCTTTGGCGGTGCGGAAGCCTGCTTCGTCGGGTACGAAATTATTTCTGCAATTCAGCGCCGGGACAAAAAGACTGCTCCTCTTGCCCTTGTTCTTCTTGGTGCCTGCGGAATTTCTTTCATCTTCGGCGTTGGCTGGGAGCTTTTTGAGTTCACATTTGACCAGGTTGCCGGCGGTGATACTCAGCACTGGTCCTTTGCTCTTGCACAGCAGGCCTGCGAAAAGTACGGCTGTTCAATGCCTAACATCATTCCTGAGCTTGATCCGGGCAGATACGCCCTTATGGATACAATGGAAGACACCATTGCCAATGTTATCGGCGCAGTTGTTATGACTTTGATTCTGAAAATCAAGCCCTACCACCACAGCGGAAAGAACGATGTCAACAAGCTTATAGAAAAAGAAGATTGCGTGGGAGACCTCACAGCCTGTCGATAAAGCTGCCCGAACACATATATGCTAAAAGTAATAAAAAAAGTAAAAATCACCTGAACCTCTTTATCAAAAGGAGTTCAGGACAAAAAAACAAGGACTAAGGTCAAAGTACCATTTGGTATCAAAGCCTTAGTCCTTATTTGGTGCCGGTTGTTCATAACGGACTTCATCATCGTGGTATAGTCTAAAATAAAAAAAGGCTCAACCCGAATTGGGTCAAGCCCTGCTCGTGGTGTCTGTGTTCATAAAGGGCTTCAATTCAGTGGCGAAAAGAGTATAAATAAAGAAGTACCTCAACACGGAATTTCGTGTCGAGGTACTCGACTGGTGCCGGTGACCGGACTTGAACCGGTACGG
>JBJFHW010000333.1:0-7199 GCA_051893965.1 Acutalibacteraceae bacterium | reverse complement strand
CTTTTTTGCTGTTCGATACTTCCCTCTATGCGGTGAACTTCTTTCATTGTGTTTTCATAAACACGCTCGTCGGCTTTTCGTCTTTCCTCTTTTAAGGCGATGTAGGCGGAATAATTTCTGTCGGCAGAATAAAGATGTCCGCGTTCAAGCTCAAAGGTTCTGTTTGTGACTTTGTCAAGAAAATATCTGTCGTGCGAAATGACGATGAAACTTCCGTTATATTCACAAAGCCAGTTTTCAAGCCATGAAACACTTTCAATATCCAGATGATTTGTCGGTTCGTCAAGAAGCATCAGATTGGCGCCGGAAAGCAGCAGTTTGCAAAGGCTTAATTTTGAACGCTGTCCGCCGCTCAAAAGGGAACAGGGAAGAGGAAAGTCTTTTTCGTCAAAACCAATTCCCAAAAGCGCAGAACGGGCACGGCTTTTATAGGTAAGACCGCCCATGCGTTCATATTGCTCATGAAGAAACTGTTGACGCTCAAGCAGTGCTGTAAAATTTTCATTGTGCTCTGAAAGATTTTTCTCAATGTCAGAAAGCTCATCTTCAATTTCATAAAGATAAGAAAAGACGCTCATCAGCTCATCAAACATACTTTTTTCCGAAGAAGCACAGGCATGCTGCTCCATATAGCCAATAACGGTTTCTTTCCCGATGCTTATATTTCCCGCTGAAGGCTGATATTCTTTTGTGATGGTTTTAAAAAGTGTTGTTTTCCCGGCACCGTTGGCGCCGACAAGACCGATTTTATTTTTTTCTTCAACCTGAAAGGAAATTTCATCAAGAACATTTCTTTCGGAAAAAGATACGGTTAAATTATTTGCACTCAGCAGAGTCAATTTATTCACTCCAAAAAACATTTTAATGACTGTATTTTACAGCAAAATCATTTGTCATTCAAGTTTTATCAGGTTGTTTTCGCGATTTTATGCAAGATTTTCAGAAATTTGTTTGAATAATCTATTGTAAAATCTTTTTTATGATGATATAATAAAGCAAAACGTTAGGAGGAAATTCTATATGGTTTGTAAATTTTGCGGTAATGAAATTGAAGACGGTTCTGATTTTTGCTTCATCTGCGGACAGAAAGTTGAAGCAAATGCTTTAGATGATGTTGCGGATGTATATTCGCAGCCGGATGAATCTGCACCTGCACCGGTTCAGGCTCCCGTTCAGGCACCGGAAGAACCTGTTGCCGAACCTGTAGCTACGGCCCCTGCAAGTCAGCAGCCCGTTGCAACGGCACAGGCCGTTGCTGCTCCTGCTTCGGCTCCTGCATACGAAGTTCAGACAGATGATAAAAAAGCCAAAAAAGCAAAGAAACCGAAAAAACAGTATCAGACCAAAAAGGGTATCCGTTTTGTTGCGTTCCTTTTTGCAATCATCGGCTATATCCTTTATCGTAAAGCCAAGAACAGCGGCAACGAAGTCAGAGCAACCGAAATTCTCAATGCAATCATGCTCGGTCTTGATATTAAACTTGCAATTGTTTGCGTGATTCTCATCAAGAAATGGATGCTGGCTTAAACAGAGTACTGAAACTTCGCGTTTCAATCTGAAAAGAAACCAAACGGAGCGTAATGCTCCGTTTTTCTTGTCTAAATTCATAAAATGCTTGCATTTTGTCAAGATTAGATATATAATATATTTGATTAAATTAATTCTGAAAGGGTGTTGCGAAATGAAGGAAATCACAAAAGATATGCTTATCGGTGATATTCTTGACGCAGACAGCGGTACGGCTATGTTCTTTTTCCAGATGGGTATGCACTGCTTAGGCTGTCCTGCTTCAAGAGGCGAAAGCGTTGAAGAAGCCTGCGCTGTTCACGGTGTTGATGTTGACGAACTTGTAAAAACAATCAACGAATATCTTGCATCAAAATAACGGCGTGATTTTGCCGCAATATTAAGCCGCCGTTTCGGTGGCTTATTTTTTGCACCGGCAGACAAAGTATGCAGTATACTGTAACGATGCGCCCCGCAATAAAATGCTTAACAAGTGCAGTATATCTGCCGGATATGGGAGGAAATATGTCTCAAATTAAACTTGACGCAAGACTTTCTTTGATTGCATCGCTTGTTAAAAATGATTCGGTTTTGATAGATGTCGGAACCGACCACGGTTATTTGCCCGCTTTTCTTGTTGAAAACGGAATCTGCAAAAGCGCTGTTGCCTGTGATGTGAAAGAAATGCCGCTTGAAAACGCACGCAAAACCATTGCAAACGCAGGCCTTTGCGATAAAATTCAAACCGTTCTCAGCGACGGACTTGACAGCGTTGAAGAAAACAGCGGTGATGTTATTGTGCTTGCCGGCATGGGCGGAGATCTGATTGCCAACATTCTTTCCCGTTGTGGCTGGATAAAACGCGAAAACATTGAAATCATTGCTCAGCCGATGACTCATGCCGAACAGGTCAGAAGTTTTTTTATCAATAACGGTTTTGAAATAACCGAAGAAAAGGCCTGTTTTTGTGCTTCGCATTATTACTGCGTGATAAAAGCTGTATATACCGGAAAAACAAACGAACACCCGAAAGGCTACATATATTACGGAGAACTACTCAAAAACAAAGATGAAAATTCAGTGCAATTTTTAAAAAAGCAGTTTTTAAGACTGAAAAAAAGACAGGAAGCCTTGCTTCTTAGCGGAAAAGAAAAAGAAGAATGTGACTATCTGAAGCAGGTACTTTCAGATTTTAAAACAGAAACGGAGAATAATTATGATTTGTGTTAAAGATATATCGGATTATATCAATTCTTTTGCCCCGTATGCAACAAAATGCGACTGGGATAATTGTGGAATTCTTATCGGAAAGCCGGACGATGAAGTGAAAAAAATCGGCTTTTGCCTCGATCTGACTTCTGAAACACTGAAAGAAGCAATCAATCAGGGCGTAAATCTTATGATAACGCATCACCCGGTAATTTTTAAGGAGAAGAAAAACTTTCTTGATGATGATCTGACTTTCAAGGCAGCAGTGAATCATATCAATATCATTTCTGCGCACACATGCTTTGACTGTGCCGACGGCGGTGTGAACGATGTGCTTTGTGAACTTCTTGAACTGTATGATACGGAAAAAATTGAAAGCGAAGAGTGCGTTCTGCCGATGGCAAGAATCGGAAGTCTGAAAGAAGAAATAAGCTCTTTGGATTTTGCAAGCTTTGTTTCAAAAAAACTGAATACCACTGTACGATTTGTTGACTGCGGTAATCAAATCAGAAAGGCGGCCGTTTGCGGCGGAGCGGGAATGTCTTTTCTTGATGAAGTCATAAATAGCGGTGCAGATGCTTATGTTACCGGCGACATCAGCCACCATGAAATGCTTGAAGCAAAAGAAAAGGGAATCACCGTTGTTGCGGCAGGACATTATGAAACGGAATACCCCGCAATGAATCAGCTGAAAAAGCGAATTTCAGAAAAGTTTGATAATATTGACTGTGTACTTCTTACTCAGACAAATCCCGTAACTTTTATAAATTAAGGATTTTCAATTATGGCTTTAGACGGAATATTTTTATCCAAAATCAAAGACGAATTGCTTTCGCGTGCTGTCGGACTGCGCGTTGACAGGGTTAATCAGCCGACGCGTGACGAAATTATTTTAAATCTTCGTTCAAAAGGCGGAAACTATAAATTGCTTATCTGCGTCAGAGCAGACAGCCCGAGAATCCATTTTACTTCTCATTCCATTGATAACCCTGCCGTTCCGCCGATGTTCTGCATGTTTCTAAGAAAGCATCTGACTGGCGCTTTGATAACAGGTATCAGGCAATCGGGACTTGACAGGGTGCTGTTTATTGATTTTCTTGCTGTCAATGAAATCGGAGACAAAGTAACGCTTACCATGTGTATTGAAATTATGGGTAAGTGCAGTAATCTGATTCTGATTGACAGCGGCGGAAAAATTCTGGACTGTGCAAAGCGTGTTGATCTGACAACTTCATCTGTCAGACAGGTTCTGCCGGGACTTTTCTATGAGCTTCCGCCTGCGCAAAACAAGCTGAACATTGAAAAAAACACAATAGAGCAAATTACCGAGAGAATTTTTTCATTTGAAGACAAACTGCTTTCGGGCTCGCTTCTTTCTTCGCTTGAAGGCATTTCGCCGGTCATTTCAAGAGAAATTGCTTTCAGATGCACAGGCGATGATTTGCAGGTCGGACTGCTTGATGCTTCGCAAAAAGAAACACTTTGCGAAGTTCTGGAAGAAATCAAAGCAAAAATGCACACCGAAAAAAGCGTTTATATGCTGACGCAACCCGACGGCAGACCGAAAGATATTGCATTCATGCCGATTTGTCAATACGGCTCGCAATTGATTCTTAAAAAATATGACAGCTGCAGTGAACTGCTCGATGATTTTTATTATGAGCGCGACAGAATCAATCGTATCAATCACCGCGGACATGAGCTGATCAAAATGCTCACAACATTAATAGAGCGAACAAGCAGAAAAATCAATTTGCAGCGTCAGGAACTGAAAAAGTGCGAAGATAAAGAAACGCTGCGCCTTTACGGTGAGCTGATTACCGCAAATCTTCATTTACTGAAAAAAGGCAGTGCTTTTTATGAAGTGCCGAACTATTATGACAACATGAATATGGTCAGAATACCGTGCAATCCTGCGCTGACTCCGACAGAAAATTCAAACAAATATTATAAAGATTACCGAAAAGCAAAAACCGCTGAGGTCATGCTTGCAAAGCTTATTACCGAGGGCGAAAACGAAATTGCCTATTTGGAATCGGTGCTTGACGAAATTTCAAGAGCCGACACAGACACAGAGCTTTCCGCAATCAGACAAGAGCTTTGTCAGGGCGGCTATGTGAAAAACAAGGGCGGCAAAAAGCAAAAGCCGCCGAAAGAACTTCCACCAATTGAATTTTTAACAGATGACGGCTATAAAGTTCTTGTCGGAAGAAACAATGTTCAAAACGATAAATTGTCATTGAAAACAGCAGGGAAAAACGATATGTGGCTTCACACGCAAGGCTTTCCTGGCTCTCATGTTATCATCGTCAGCCAAAACGGCGAAGTTTCTGATAACGCAATTGAACAGGCGGCAAGTATCGCCGCATATTTCAGCAAGGCGCGCGAATCCTCGCTTGTAGCCGTTGATTATACACCCGTGCGTAAGCTGAAAAAACCTGTCGGTGCAAAGCCCGGCAAGGTCATATATCACGAATATTTCACCATTATTGCAAAGCCGGATAAAACGCTGGTTGAAAAGCTTGCAGTAAAATAATTTCAGAAAAGGGGCGGTTTCATGGCTTTTACACATCTGCATCTTCACACGGAATACAGTTTGCTTGACGGAGCGTGCAGAATCAACGAAGTAATCAAAAAGGCAAAAGCTCTCGGTCAGACCGCTCTTGCAATTACCGATCACGGTGTGATGTACGGCGCCGTTGATTTTTATAAGGCGGCAAAAAAAGAGGGAATCAAGCCGATTATCGGCTGTGAATGTTATGTTGCCGCACGGTCAAGACTGAATAAGGTTCACGGAATCGACAACGAAAGATACCACTTGATTTTGCTTTGTAAGAATAATATTGGCTATCAGAACCTGATTGCCATGGTCAGCAAATCATGGACAGAGGGGTTTTATACCAAGCCGAGAATTGACCGTGAGCTTCTTGAAAAGCACAGCGAAGGTCTGATTGCTCTTTCTGCCTGCCTTGCCGGCGAAATTCCCCGTGCGCTTTTAAGAGGCGATTATGAAGCGGCAAAGAAAACGGCGCTCTGGTATGAAAGCGTTTTCAAAAAGGGCAATTATTATCTTGAAATTCAAAATCACGGACTTCGCGAAGAGCTTGACATTATCCCCGATTTAGTCAGGCTTTCCAAAGAAACCGGTATCCCTCTCGTTGCAACAAACGACACGCACTATATTGAAAAAAACGACGCACAGGTTCAGCAGGTTCTCATTTGTATCGGAACCAACCATACGCTTGGAGAAGATACCGGTCTTGAATTTAAGACCGATGAATTTTATCTCAAAAGCGAAGAAGAAATGCGAAATGTTTTTGCCGATTTGCCGCAGGCTGTTGACAACACGCAAAAAATTGCCGATGCGTGCAGTGTTGAATTTGAGTTCGGAAAAACCAAGCTGCCGCATTTTGAAGTTCCGAACCATATGGATCATTTTGAATACTTCAAAAATCAGTGCTTTTACGGTCTTTGTCAGAAGAAAGGTGATAATCCGCCGGAAAATTATGTAAACAGGCTCAACTATGAACTTGAAGTAATCAATAAAATGGGCTATGTGGATTATTTTTTGATTGTTCACGATTTTATCCGCTATGCAAAAAGCAAAAATATTCCCGTTGGCCCCGGAAGAGGTTCCGGAGCGGGAAGTCTTGCGGCTTATTGCATCGGAATTACCGGCATCGACCCGATTGAATATAATCTTCTTTTTGAGCGCTTTCTCAATCCCGAGCGCGTCAGTATGCCCGATTTTGACATTGATTTCTGCTATGTAAACCGACAAAAGGTCATTGACTATGTCATTGAAAAATACGGCGCCGACCATGTTGCGCAGATTGTCACTTTTGGAACGCTTGCTGCAAAAGCCGCAGTCAGAGATGTCGGCAGAGTAATGGGAATCTCCTATCAGACCACCGACATGATTGCCAAAAAAATTCCGAACGAGCTTCATATCACAATTGATAAGGCGCTTGTTTCATCGAACGATTTAAAACAGCTTTATGACCGTGACAGCGATGTCAGGCGCGTTATCGACATGGCAAGAAGAATTGAGGGAATGCCGCGCCATGCTTCAACGCATGCGGCAGGTGTTGTTATCACAAGAGATCCCGTTTCAACCTATGTCCCGCTTGCCGTTAACGATGAAAGCGTCGTCACACAATTTACCATGACAACGCTTGAAGAACTCGGACTTTTGAAGATGGATTTTCTCGGACTCCGCACGCTGACCGTTATTGATGACACGGTAAAAATGATTAAGCGTGAAAATCCGAATTTCAGTCTTGAAAATATTGACACAAAAGATCCCGAAACCTTTGAAATGCTTTCGGCAGGAAAAACGGACGCGGTTTTTCAATATGAATCCGCCGGAATGAGAAATGTGCTCATACGCCTGAAGCCACAGAGTCTTGAAGATCTGATCGCCGTAATTTCTCTTTACAGACCGGGTCCTGCCGATTCGATTGATACTTATATCAACAACAAGC
>JBJFHW010000332.1:0-7277 GCA_051893965.1 Acutalibacteraceae bacterium | reverse complement strand
AAGGGTAGTTGTTGTAACAACACTGATTTTAATTGTCCTTGGCTTTGCCGGATTTTTCATCGGTGAATTTTCAAACGAAGCCACCATCGGCAATCTGCCGTTAAGAGACAAAATCATCAATTCGCTTTTTCATTCGGTCACAACAAGAACCGCCGGCTTTGCTTCGGTTGATATTGCTTCGGTGCGCGATGTTACAAAAGTAATCATGATTGTTCTGATGTTCATCGGCGCGGGAAGCGGCTCAACCGGCGGCGGAATCAAAATTACGACTTTTGCCGTTTTGATGATGACAGTTGTTTCCGTTTTAAGAAACCGTGACGAAACGGTTATTTTCGGCAAAAAGGTTAACCGGAAAATTGTTTCCAAATCTCTTGCGATTGCTGTTTTAGGATTAATTGTTGTTTTTGCAGTTTCGTGTGTATTGATTGTTGATTTGCCGCAGACGGGCGAAATTGATTTGCTGTTTGAAAGTGTTTCCGCTTTTGCCACCGTTGGTCTTTCTGCCGGCGTTACGGCTTCGCTCGGCACATTGGGACTTTTGACAATTATTCTGACCATGTTCATCGGCCGTCTCGGACCGATATGCTTCATCATTGCGCTGAACATCAAAGAAGACAACAACAAAATGGAGGTTTTGCCCGAGGGCAGAATCATGGTTGGATAACATTATATATCATCATAAACAAGACCGTCTAATTCGTCGATGCCGCAAAGCTCATAGAGCGCGCCGGCAAAAGTCAGGCGGTCTGCTTTTTTTGCGCAAAGCTTTTCATATTTTTCGGGTAGAGTGATTTTTTTGCCGCTCATAACGGCGGTCGATAACATTCTGCGCTTTTCGTTCGTGAACAAAATGCCTTTATATGTCATCGGCACAAAAGCGCTTTTGTCGCTGATGATAACGGTGCTTTCCAAAACACTTTTGTCAAAAGCGGTTCTGATTACAAGCGAAATTCCGTACCGAGAAAGCAATCTGTCGGCAAGGCGGGAATAATCGTCAAAGCAGCTTGTGATGATTCTTATGCAACAGGCAAGAGAAACAAGCTCTTCAATCAGATCAATCACATAGGCGTTTTCGTCAAAAACGGTAACATACAGTCTTGTCGGCTCCAGTGACATCTTTTCAAGAACGCTGACTGCGCTTTTAAACAGAACGCGAAACGGATAAACCGCAGGTTCAAAGCGTTTGATCGGCGAATTTTCGGGCAGATCAATCCCGTCGGGCAAAACTGCCTTTACACAGAGCTTGCCCGCCGCATTTTCAACGGCTTTCCACGGAATTTTTCCGCGGTAATCGGCGGCGGTTATTTTATAAAATGCACTGCCGGGCTTGAGAACGATTTTTTCCGCACGGACATCGGCAGGGTGAAGCAGGTCATAAACTTTGTTTTTCAGGCTGCTTTCTCTTTCTTCTCTTTCAAGCATAAAGAACATCGGTTGTGCCGTTCCTTTCCTTTGGTTTTCCTTATGATTTTATGCGTTTGATAATAAAAGAATGACGAAAGGAAAAGAGACTGCTGTATGAAAACCTCAAAATCAAAACAAAATAAACTTGACAAAAGGTTTGCTCGGTGTTAATATAGCAGATGTAAGCGCAAAGCTTACAAAACGCCACAAATAACAGGGGAGCTGATGAAATTCGGCTGAGATTAAGGCTGTTTGCCTTTGACCCTAAACCTGATTCGGATAATGCCGACGTAGGAAGTTTAAAAAAGCTTTTTCGCCATGGAGTTATCCGTGGCGTTTCTTATTATCATTATTTTTAAGGAGGTTGATAAAATGAACGCAAGTGTTGCCATTCAGGTGCTGCCCAATGCAGAAAATGAAGACGAGCTGATCCGCATTGTTGACGAGGTAATCGACTACATCAGAAGCACAGGCTATAACTATTATGTAGGTCCCTTTGAAACAACAATTGAAGGCGACAGCTATGATGAACTGATGGACATTGTCAAAGAATGTCAGAAAGTTGCAATCAAAGCAGGATGTTCAAGCGTTTCGGCTTATGTGAAAGTCGTTTATAAGCCCGAGGGTGGTGTTCTGACCATTGACAAAAAAGTTACAAAACATCATCAGTAAGTCTGCGCCGATTCTTTCGGTTGCGGCGGTTGTGATTATCTGGCTTGTTGTCAGTGAGGGCGAAATCGTGGCTTCCTATATGCTTCCGTCACCCGTTGCGGTTGCGAAAGCGTTCGTCAACGATTTTCCGCTTCTGATGTCGCATGCGGCGGTTACGCTTCAGGAAGCGTTTTACGGACTTTTCATCGGAATTGCTCTGGCGTTTGTGATTGCAACGCTTATGGATCGGTTCCCGTTTTTGTATAAGTCGCTTTATCCGCTTCTTGTCATCACGCAGACGATTCCGACCATTGCCATTGCACCGCTTCTGGTTTTATGGCTCGGCTTTTCCATGGCGCCGAAAATCGCTCTTGTTGTGATCACAACATTTTTCCCGATTACAATTTCACTTCTTGACGGCTATAAAAGCGCAGACCCCGATGCGATTAATTTAATCCGCAGTATGGGCGGCGGCCGGCTTCTTGTTTTCCGTCACATTAAAATGCCGTCGGCGTTGCCTCATTTCTTTTCGGGCTTAAAGGTTTCCGCTTCCTATGCCATTGTCGGAGCGGTAATTTCCGAATGGCTCGGCGGTTTTGAGGGACTCGGCGTTTATATGACAAGGGTCAAAAAAGCGTATGCTTTTGACAAAATGTTTTCCGTCATTATTTTTATTTCGGCAATGAGCCTTGTTCTTATGATGCTGATTTCACTGATTAAAAAGCTTTGTATGCCTTGGGAATCTAAGCGCATTGTTTCCGAAGAATAAAGCATGTCAAGCAAAAATTCAAACAATAAAATCAAAGGAGTTATTATCAATGAAAAAAATTATTGCAGTGCTTCTGGCACTTGTTCTTGTTTTCTCTTTTGCTGCCTGCGGCGGTAACGGCGAAAATTCAAACACTGAAAAAGAAAAAATCACGGTTTGCCTTGATTATACCCCGAACACCAACCACACCGGACTTTATGTTGCTTTGCAGAAAGGCTATTATGACGAAGCCGGACTTGATGTAACAATCGTTCAGCCGCCCGAGGACGGTTCCGTTCTGATGTGTGCATCCGGTCAGGCTCAGTTCGCCATCAAAGAGCAGGACGGTCTTGCCGCAACCTTTGCCAGTGATGATCCGCTCGGCGTGACAGCTGTTGCCGCAATTTTGCAGCATAACACCTCCGGCATCATGTCAAGAAAAGGCGACGGAATCACATCTCCGAAAGGTCTTGAGGGAAAAACCTATTCCACATGGGACAGCCCGATTGAACAGGCCATGATTAAATATGTTATGGAAAAAGACGGTGGAGATTTCAGCAAGGTTAACCTTATTCCTTATAATGTAACTTCCGATGTTGACGCAATTGCCAACAAAGACACAGACGCAATTTGGGTATTCTACGGTTGGGCAGGCATTCAGGCTGAAGTGGAAAATATCCCGATGGATTATTTTGACTTTGCAAGCATGGACAGTGTGCTTGATTTTTACACACCGGTTATTATTGCAAACAATGACTATCTTGCAAGCAATCCCGACATCGCAAAAGCTTTCCTTGAAGCCACTTCAAAGGGCTATAACTTTGCCGTCCAAAATCCCGAAGAAGCAGCTGAGCTTCTCATTTCGGGCGATACAACAGGTTCGCTTAAAGATTCAAAAGAATTGGTTGTGGCAAGTCAGAAATGGCTTTCTGAGCAATATATTGCAGACGCTGAAAAATGGGGCGTTTTCGATGCCGAAAGATGGGACGGCTTCTATGCATGGCTTTGGGAAAACAAGCTGATTGAAAAAGAAATCAAGCCGGGCACAGGCTTTACAAACGATTATCTTCCGTCATAAGCTATGGGCTATCTCAAAACGCAGGGCATCAGCAAAAGCTTTGATGGTAAAGTGATTATTGACGATATTTCCGTTCATCTTGACGAGGGCGAAATTGTTTGTCTGCTCGGCGTCAGCGGAAGCGGAAAAACAACGCTGTTCAATGTCATTTCCGGTCTTTATAAGCCCGACAGCGGAAAAGTCTATCTTTCCGAAAAAGATATAACCGGAAAACCCGGCGAAATCAGCTATATGCTTCAAAAAGATTTGCTTTTGCCTTATTATTCGGTGCTTGACAATGTCTGCCTGCCGCTTGTGATTAAAAACGGCATGAAAAAAAAGCAGGCAAGGCTCAAGGCTTCCCCGCTTTTTGAAACTTTCGGGCTGGAGGGTACGCAAAAAAAATATCCCTCTCAGCTTTCGGGCGGAATGAGGCAGCGAGCGGCACTTTTGAGAACGTATCTTTCTTCAAACGGCGTTGCGCTTTTGGACGAACCGTTCAGCGCGCTTGATACCATAACCAAAAGCGCCATTCACGAATGGTATCTTGACATTATGCAGAAAATCAATCTGTCAACGCTGTTTATCACGCATGATATTGACGAAGCCATTCTGCTTTCGGACAGAATCTATATCATGTCGGGAACGCCCGGAACGATAACCGATGAAATCGTGATAAGCGAAAAGAAACCGCGCACGAATGAATTTACCATGACAACGCAGTTTATTGAATATAAGCGTCAGATTATCAATTCGCTTGGAAAGATATAATTAAGCATAATATGAAACGGTGCAGACTCAATTCAGAGTTTGCACCGCTTTTTTGCTTTGCTGAAAAGTTATATATCCGATTTTTGCAGCAGCTTTTCCACATCGGCTGTTTTCAGCACCTTACCCATAGACACAACTTTTTCGTTCACAACAATGGCAGGCATACTCATAACCCCATACTGCATAACCTTTTGCATGTCGGTGATATATTCCACTTGCACAGATAAGCCCATTGCTTTTACTGCTTCTTTTGCGTTTTCATATTGCTCGTGACAGGATTTACAGCCTGCTCCCAAAACTTTCATGCTGATAATTTTGCCGTTTGGCTGCGCACAACAATCATTCGCAGTTTCGCTTTCCGAATAGCCGCAGCCGCAAGCACAGGCAGAAGCTTTGCTTTCTTCTTTTTTCTTACCAAAGTTAAAAATTGACATAATAAATTACCTCCGTGATTTATATAATAAAGTTTTGTATTGCGTTGAAAAAATATCCGACAGCGATAATGCCGACGGTGCAGATTGCGATAAAAATGCCGAGCAGTTTCGGTTTTATCGCCTTTCGCAGCATAATCATTGACGGTAGTGACAAGGTGGTAACACCCATCATAAAGGACAGCACCACGCCAAGTAAGGCGCCTTTTGCAAGCAGCGCTTCGGCAATCGGAATTGTGCCGAAAATGTCGGCATACATCGGAACGCCCGCGATTGTTGCAAGAATTACACCGAACGGATTATTGTTGCCGAGAATTTTTACAATAAATGCTTCGGGTATCCAGTTGTGAATGATTGCGCCGATGCCGACGCCGATCAATATATAAGGCAGAACCTTTTTTAAAGTGGCAACAACCTGTTCCCACGCATATTTCAAGCGGTCTTTCAAATGCAATTGCTCTTGCGCAACGTCAACGGATCGGGCGCTGCGGATAAAATCTTCCACCTGATTTTCAAGATGGAGTTTTTCAATCAGCGTACCCCCGGCAACCGCTATGATAAGTCCGAGTATTACATAAAGGGCAGCGACTTTCCAACCGAATATGCTCATCAGAAGCACAAGACTTCCGAGATCAACCATCGGAGAAGAAATCAAAAATGAGAACGTAACACCAAGCGGTAGCCCTACACTTGTAAATCCAATGAATAAAGGGATTGATGAACAGGAACAAAACGGTGTAACCGTACCGAGCAAAGCGGCGATGATGTTTGCCCAAAGTCCGTGAAATCTGCCGAGAATTTTTTTGGTTCGTTCGGGCGGAAAATAGCTTTGAATATACGAAATAATAAAAATCAATACGCATAAAAGCACAATGATTTTGATTGTGTCATAGATAAAAAATTGAATACTGCCGCCGATTTTGCTTGTTGCATCTAAACCGCAGGCGTTTAAAATGGTTTCAATGAGCCGGTTCAGCCACTTCATGCCGAGGATTTCGTTTTGAAAGAAATCCCACACTGTTTTAACCATTTCCATAAAAAATTCCTTTCATATAGTCAGATTGAAATATATCGATATGATGTTTTTTAAGCAATCCGTGTCAAAAAGCACACGGATTTATTTTTCACAGCATGATTTATCTGAATCCGAACAAGTGATGTCAGTCAGTTCTTCAAGAATTTTAACAGCCTTTTCAGACCCCTCGGGAGAAATGGAATAATGCATCCATTTGCCCTCTTTTCGCCCGACAACGATGCCGGAATCGCAAAGAATTTTCATGTGGTGGGAAAGAGTAGGTTGGGTTACGCTGATTTCTTCAAGCAGTTTGCAGGCGCATTTTTCGCCTGTTTTGAGGAGTTTTAAAATCCGTATCCGGTTTTCATCGCAAAACGCTTTGAAAATTACGGCAACTTTCTTTTCGTCGCAATTCAAACAAATCACCTCAGATAGATAAACTTCAATATGTATTATAGATAATATATAGATATTTGTCAATGGATTTTTGAGAATTTCTGAATTTTTTCAAAAGCAACAACAAAAACGCCGGCCGAAGCCGACGCCTTTGCTGCGTTTATTTGGAATTTACAGGAAGAAAGCTTTTTAAAATGCCGCCGACATTGCCGCACCGAAAGTGATCGGTTTTGAACGCATATAAAAGCGCAGAATGTCAAACAAACGGATTCCGGGCTTTTCGGATTTCATGGAAGCCGATGCGTCAACATACTGACAGCCGGTTTCTTTTGCCGTCTTTTTCAGTTTTTCGTTAATCAAAGAAGCGGCGGGTGCGTCTGAAAGCACCGAAACGATATATATTTTTGCGTTGCTTCTTGAATGAAGCGTATAAAGAAGCCACTGATATTTTTCAATAAAGTTTTTGATGTCGAGGTCGCTTTTTTTAACATCTTCATCGCCGATACTGATGAATACTTTTGACGGATTCAGCTCCAGAACACAGCTGTCAAGCATATCGCAGGCTTTATCAATTGTCAGCCCCTCAACACTTCGGTTATACACGGGAAGATCTGTTTCAAAATCCTGCGCCAGTTCGTTTACGGGTATCGATTCCAGATAGCTTGAGCCGAGAAAAACAATACCGTTTCTTTTTGCCACCTCGTTCATTTGCGAATAATCAATCATTTGGAAACCGCCTTTCTTTTTAATGGCTGAAAATTTTCTTCTTCAGCCCTGACAATTCTTATCTTTTTGCTCAGTTCA
>JBJFHW010000331.1:0-7287 GCA_051893965.1 Acutalibacteraceae bacterium | reverse complement strand
CTTGTTGAAATCGGCGGAACGGTCGGTGATATTGAAAGTCAGCCGTTCCTTGAAGCTGTCAGACAGTTCACTCAGGAATACGGCGTCGATAAGTGCATGCACATTCATGTTACTCTTGTTCCTTATCTTGCAGCTTCTCAGGAACTGAAAACCAAACCGACACAGCACAGCGTCAAAGAACTTCTGAGCATCGGTATTCAGCCTGATGTGCTCGTTCTTCGCACAGAGCACAAAATCGACGACGGAATTAAAAAGAAAATTGCACTTTTCTGCAACGTACCAAAAGAAAATGTTATTGAAAACAACAATATGCCGACGCTTTATGAAATCCCTCTTGCTCTTGAAAAAGAAGGGCTTGCCGATGTTGTAATAAAGAGGCTCGGTATCAAATGCTCTGAGCCCGACCATTCGGATTGGGAAGCAATGGTTTATCGCAATAAGCATCTTAAAAACACGGTTGATATAGCGATTGTCGGAAAATATGTTGAACTTCACGATTCATATTTAAGTGTTGCCGAGGCTTTGAAGCACGGCGGAATCAAGCATAACAGCGAAGTGAATATTCACTGGATCGACAGCGAAAATGTTAACGATGACAACGCGGCTGAAATTTTTGACGGTGTTGACGGAATTCTTGTTCCCGGCGGCTTCGGTTCAAGAGGAATTGAGGGAAAAATCAGTGCGGCAAGATATGCCAGAGAAAACAATGTTCCTTATCTCGGAATTTGTCTCGGTATGCAGATTGCAATTATTGAATTTGCCCGTCATGTTCTTGGTTTTGAGGACGCCAACAGCAGTGAAATCGATCCCGAAACAACGCACCCGGTCATTGACCTTATGAATGAGCAGAAATCCGTTACTAACATGGGCGGAACCATGCGTCTGGGACAATATCCCTGTGTGCTCAAAGACGGAACCAAAGCATATGAAGCTTACGGTCAGCAGCTGATTCACGAACGTCACCGCCACCGTTATGAAGTCAACAATGATTACAGAGACAAGCTGGAAAATGCCGGCATGTGCCTTTGCGGTGTTTCCCCGGATAAATATATTGTTGAAATGTGCGAAATCCCGTCACACCCGTGGTTTGTTGCCTCACAGGCTCATCCTGAGTTTAAGTCAAGACCGAACAAAGCGCACCCGCTTTTTGCCGGATTCATTGAGGCTTCACTCAAAAACAGAGAAAGCAAAAAGAAATAATGATTTCTTTTTGAAATAAATAAAAACGGTCAGTTCGAAACCTTCCTGACCTAAAACAAAACTAAAGGAGACTTTGACAAATGAAAAACAACAAGAAAGCCTTATTCATCGTTCAGGCGGCCGTGATAGCGGCATTATATGCCGCTTTGACCTACGCACAGAATTTGCTTCTTCCGGGCACAACTTCAATGGCGGTTCAGTTTCGCGTCAGTGAGGCGCTGACAATGCTTGCGGTGTTCACCCCGGCTGCAATCCCCGGTCTGACACTTGGGTGTGTTGTGGCAAACTTGATCAATCTTTCGGCATTGCCGGTTGATTTCATCATGGGAAGTGCGGCAACACTTCTTGCGGCGATTTCAATGTATCTGCTCAGGAAAGTCTGCATAAAAGGCGTTCCTCTTCTTGCCGCTTTTATGCCCGCAATTTTTAACGGTGTCATCATCGGACTTGAAATTGAAATTTTCTTTATTGAAGGTCCGTTTCATTTCACAAGCTTTCTTGTCCAGGCCGGCTGTGTGGCCCTTGGGGAGCTTGGTGTTTGTTTAACATTGGGTTTGCTTCTCACGGCAGCAATTAAACGAAACGGTCTTGATAAAAAACTATTTTAAAATATTATTAATGCGGTTGGTAATAGCTGACCGCATTTAATATTTTTTATTATATTTTTTGAAAGACTTTTGTTGATTTTTACCAATTAATCATATATAATATACAAGGTTTAATTGCCGATGCTGATAATTCAGTAATAACATAATAAAAAGGTGAAAATTGAATGAAGAACTCAAAAATTTCAAAGCGGCTTTGGTTCAATCTGATTTTATTCGGACTTATGGGTCAGATTGCATGGAATGTTGAAAATATGTATTTCAACACATTCCTCTATAATTCAATTTATTCAAACGGTGCATCTCAGGCTGCAATTGACGGTACGATGCCGGTCATGAAAGCCATCAGTCTGATGGTAGGTTTAAGCGCGGCAACAGCTGTTATCACAACTTTCATTATGGGTACTCTGAGCGACAAAATGAGAAAAAGAAAAATTTTCATTTCTGTCGGATATATTGCATGGGGTATTGTAACAGCACTTTTCGGCTTTATTTCAAGAGATAATGTTGCGGCAATTTTCCATTTGTCAGACGAAGTAAAGATTCTTACGGCAACGGTTTGGGTTGTTATTATCATGGACAGTGTGATGACTTTCATGGGTTCAACGAGCAATGATTCTGCTTTCAATGCGTGGGTTACCGATGTCACAACTCCGGAAAACAGACCGAAAGTTGAAACGCTTTTTGCCGCTCTTCCGATTGTTGCAATGGGCATTGTTGTGGGCTTCGGAACGCTTGCTCAAACCGGAGTAATCAGTTACAGCGTGTTTTTCCTTGCTTTGGGTGCTTTTGTTGTTTGCTGCGGAATTATCGGTTTGTTTTCCCTTAAAGATCCCGAAACACCGCTTCATCAAAGCAACTCAAATTATTGGGCTGATTTATTCTATGGCTTCAGACCGAGCGTAATCAAAAACAATTCACGGCTTTATCTTGCTCTTTGCTCGATATGCTTCTTTGCTGTTGCCGTTCAGGTTTTCTTCCCGTATATTCTGATTTATCTGCAGTATATCATTATTCCGAATTCAAGCAATATCAATATGCTTTCCGCATCGTTCATCATTCCTGCGGTTATTGCCGTTGCCGTTATGATTGCCGGAATTATCGTTTTACTAAAACTCGGCGAAAAAAAGTCTAAAACATATGCAATTTTACCGGCGGCAATTTTGTTTGTTGTAGGTTTGGCTTCGCTTTATTTCTCTCACAATTTGCTGACGGTTATCATTTCGGCTGCACCGACCGTAATCGGCTATGCTGTTTTAATGATCATGCTCAATGCTGCAATCAGAGACTTTACACCGGAAAGCAAGGCAGGGCAGTTCCAGGGAATCAGAATGATTTTCTATGTTTTGATTCCGATGATTTTAGGTCCGGCAATCGGAAGCTTTGCAAGCGCAAATTCGGGAATTACCTATATTGACGAATATAATATTGAACAGGTTGCACCGACATCTCACATGTTCTTGTTTGCCGCAATTGTTTCGGTATTTGTTTTCATTCCGCTGGCTTTCCTGATGAAAAAGGGATTCACTGTTGAACAAAAACAAGCTGAAGAATAAAGAAAACCCGCATCGTGTAAGTAAGCAAACACGGTGCGGGCATTTTGTTTTCAGTTTTAATCAAGCACATAAAGTCCGGACTGAAGCCAAACGAATTCATGACCGAGAACATTGATGTATTTGTAAACTTTCTCGTTGAATACTCTGTAATCACGAACAGAGTTTGTTTGCGTGTTGAGCGTCCGGATTTTTCTTGACGCCTGATTACAGATATATAAGTTTGAGCCGATCAGTGTTACGGCACAGGGCTTTTCAAATGAAGTCGATTCACCGCCGCCGACACGAAGCAGAATTCTTCCCTCACGGGGAGAGTATTTTATAACGGCATTTTCGCCGGGAACCGCGCACCAGATGTATTGCTCATCAACGGCAATATCACAAACGCTGGAACCGTGATAAGTCAGCTGAGAAGAAACGTTGACCGAACCGTCCGTGTTAAAAATATTGTATTCGCCGTTCGGATAAATTGCCATGATTTTTCCGTCGCTTAAAAAACCGACATCGCAGGAAACATAATCGCCCAGAACCTTTGCAATATCTTCATATTCATAACCGAACTTAATTTTCAGAAAAACGGCTTTTTTTATTCTCGTAAAATTATCGTTAACGGCATCATAACCGTAAAAATTTGCAACAATTCTGCCGTCATCGGTTAAAGTTTTTGCAGCAAAAACAAACCCTTTTTTAAACGAAGTTATATTTAAAATCTCACCGGAAAAAATGTTCTCCATAAAATGATTTTCCTTTCAAAACCAATTTTAAAGTCTTATATTAAAGTAAATATATATTTTCAGACATTATAGTAATATAATACAATATCAGAGCTTGCAGGTCAAGAGAGAAAAAAGAGAATTTATTTTTTTATTTGTTAGTAAAATATTCATAGCGAAATAAACGCTGATTTATTGATTAAAATTTCGGAATATATCTGAAAATAACCGATTAATTATTGACAAACGCGCTTAATTAAAGTAAAATTAAATCGCTAATATGAGATACGTTCTGTGGAGAAGTGAGAATGGAGACGATCCCATCAAGGCATCATGAAGCAGTGAGCACTGCTTTTAACGGTTTGCCGAAAGATGCGGTTGTATTTTCTGTTCTCTTTTTTTATAAAAAGCAGTCGTATTTCTAAAACATACGGAGGATACGAATATGGCAGGAAAATATGTACTCGCCCTCGATCAGGGCACAACAAGTTCAAGAGCGATTGTTTTTGACAAAAAAGGAAACATTATTGCAAAAGCACAAAACGAATTTGATCAGATTTATCCGAAAGCCGGATGGGTTGAACATGATCCGCTTAAAATTCTTTACAGCCAGATAACTTCAATCACATCCATTCTGAATGCAGGCCATGTAAACGCAAAGGATATTGCCGGAATCGGTATTACAAACCAGCGTGAAACAACAATTCTTTGGGACAGAGCCACCGGCAAGCCGGTTTATAACGCAATTGTCTGGCAGTGCAGAAGAACGGCTGATATGTGTGAAAAAATCAAAGAGGACAAAGAACTTTGCGATTACATAACCGAACACACCGGACTGATTATTGACGCTTATTTTTCCGCAACAAAAATCAAATGGATTCTTGATAATGTTCCCGGAGCAAAGGCTCTTGCAGAAGCAGGACAGCTTCTTTTCGGAACGGTTGAAACATGGCTGATCTGGAATCTTTCGGGCGGCAGAGTTCATGTCACCGATTATTCCAATGCTTCAAGAACCATGCTGTTTGATGTTGACAAGCTATGCTGGGATGAATATCTTTGCGAAAAGCTCGGCATACCGATGAGTATACTTCCGACACCGGTTCCGTCAAGTCAGGTTTATGGCTGGGTTGCAAGCGGAATTATCGGAATTGAAGAACTGGAAGGTGTTCCTCTTTGCGGTGCCATCGGCGACCAGCCGTCCGCTCTCTTCGGTCAGGCCTGCTTTAATCCCGGTATGGCAAAGAATACATACGGAACCGGTTGCTTCCTGCTTATGAATACGGGCGACAAGAGAGTTGTTTCAAAAAATAACCTTCTTACCGGCGTTGCGTGGAGCCTGAACGGTAAAACAACATATTCAATTGAAGGCAGTGCCTTTAATGCCGGCTCAGTCATAAAGTGGCTGCGCGATGAAGTTCAGCTTATTGACAGTCCAAGACGCTGTGATGAGCTTGCAGAATCGGTTCCCGATGCAAACGGCTGCTATCTTGTTCCGGCTTTCACAGGGCTCGGCGCACCGTATTGGGACATGTATGCAAGAGGCTGTATTGTCGGCTTGACGAGAGGTGTTAACAGAGCGCATATTGCAAGAGCGGTTCTTGAAAGCATTACCTATCAGATGACGGATCTGCTTGAAGCCATGAGCGATGATTCGGGAATTGAAATTGCCGATCTTCGTGTTGACGGCGGCGCAAGTGTAAGCAATATCATGCTTCAGATTCAGGCGGATATGGCACAGACAAGAGTTGACAGACCGAAAACCGTTGAAACAACTGCTCTCGGCGCAGCTTATCTTGCCGGTCTTGCAGTCGGAATCTGGGACAGCCTTGAAGATATTGAGGCGAACCGTGAGGTTGACAGAATTTTTGAACCGCAGATGGACAAAGCTAAAAGAGATGAAATTTATGCCGGTTGGAAAAAGGCTGTTGAGCGTTCAATGAATTGGGTTGATAAAGAATAATCTTTCAGCACTCTGAACAGACTGTTCTTTTCAAAATATAATTTTTTATCAAATTTAGGAGTGATTAAAATGGGTAAAGTAGTACTTGACTGGAAAACAGCTCATGACTTTATCAAAGACGCATTCATAGGCGTAGGTGTTCCTGCTGATGATGCAGAAATCGTAACAGAGGTTCTGCTTGAATCGGACAAAAGAGGTATTGAGTCACACGGCTGCAACCGCTTCAAACCGATTTATATTGACAGAATCAATGCCGGTATTCAGAATCCCGTAACCAATTTTGAAATTGTCAAAGAAACCGAAACAACTGCTGTTGTTGACGGTCATGACGGCATGGGCCAGGTTATCGGACATAAGTCCATGTCAATGGCAATTGAAAAAGCTAAGAAATACGGCATGGGCATGGTTGTTGTCCGCAATTCCTGCCATTACGGTATTGCCGGTTATTACACAACAATGGCAACAAAAGCCGGCTGCATCGGTATTACCGGAACCAATGCCCGTCCTTCCGTTGCACCGACTTTCGGTGTTGAAGGCATGTTCGGAACAAACCCGCTCACAATCGGCATTCCGACTGACGAAGACTTTGATTTCAACATCGACTGTGCAACATCCATTACACAGAACGGTAAGATTGAATATTATGAAAGAATCAAAGAAGATGTTCACCCGGGCACAGTAATCGGTATCGACGGCGAAGCTATCGAAGGAGACGCAGGCGAAGCTCTCAAAAAGATCAGAAACGGCACAGCTGCTCTGACAACTCTCGGCGGAATCGGTGAAGCACTCGGCGGATACAAAGGCTACGGCTACGCTGTTGTTGTTGAACTTCTTTCATCTGTTCTTCAGGACGGCAACTATGGTAAGGCACTTAACGGTAAAGACGAAAACGGCAATCTTGTTCCTTATCATCTCGGTCATTTCTTCATCGCAATTGACACAAATCACTTCCTCGGTGAAGAACTCACAAGAAAGAAAGCCGGAGAAATTCTCAGAACAATCCGTGCTTCCAAGAAAGCTCCGGGCGAAGATCACATCTACACAGCAGGCGAAAAAGAATGGAACATCTGGCTTTCAAGAAAAGACAGCGGCGTTCCCATCAGCGGCCCTGTTCAGCTTGAAATGTCAAAGGTTCGTGATGACCTTGGCCTTACACAGTATGTTTTCCCGTGGGAGAAATAATTTAAGTATATTATAAATTCTAAGGGAATCTTCTTTTCGGAAGGTTCCCTTATATCAGTCAGATTTCTGATTTC
>JBJFHW010000330.1:0-1610 GCA_051893965.1 Acutalibacteraceae bacterium | reverse complement strand
CAAGGGGCAAAGCCCTTGGCGCCGTCCGCAGACGGCGAAATCCTTATGCTTCAAATAGCGCAGGAAGGTAGGATAAACAGTCCGGTGGACTGTTTATCCGTAGGAAACCCTCGCCGGGGGTTTCCTGCTTGACGGCGAAAGCCGGCAAGCGGACAATGTCCGGTGGGTAATACCCGCAGATGTTACGCGGGGGGTAGAAAGCAATAAACTCTTATAATTCCACTGCGACGAAAGCATAGTATAAATTTATATTTTTATTCAGCAATCAATAAAAAAACTTCAAATAAACAGACAACAAAAACGGAGGTACTATTATGAACATGGAATTCAAATGCAAACTGCCGATTCCAAAGGATATTAAAGAGCAGTTTCCCATTTCTCAGGAAAGTGCAAAAATAAAAGCCGAAAGAGACGCTGAACTCAAAGCCATTTTTGAGGGTAAAATCAGAAAGCTTGTGCTTGTCATCGGTCCGTGCTCAGCCGACAACGAAGACTCGGTCATGGATTACATATCCCGTCTTGTTCCCGTTCAGGAAAAGGTTAAAGACAAAATTTTCATCGTTCCGAGAATTTACACAAACAAGCCGAGAACCACCGGTGACGGCTATAAAGGTATGCTTCATCAGCCCGACCCGAACGGAAAATCCGATCTGATCGGCGGCATTCTTGCCATCAGAAATCTGCACATGAGAGCCATTAACGAAACCGGTTTTTCCTGCGCGGACGAAATGCTCTATCCTGCCAATTACCGCTATCTTTCCGATATTCTTTCCTATGTTGCGGTCGGTGCAAGATCGGTTGAAAATCAGGAACACCGCCTGACTTCAAGCGGTCTTGACATTCCTGTCGGCATGAAAAATCCCACAAGCGGCGACCTTTCGGTTATGATGAATTCCATCACAGCCGCTCAGCATGCGCATGATTTTATTTACCGCGGCTGGGAGGTTCATTCAAAGGGTAACCCGCTCTCTCATGCGATCTTAAGAGGCTATGTCAACAAACACGGTCAGGCTTTGCCGAACTATCACTATGAAGACCTGAGCCGACTTTGTGAGCTTTATGCCGAACGAGGATTGGAAAACCCGGCAGTTATTGTTGACACGAACCATTCAAATTCTGCAAAAAAATATACCGAGCAGCCGAGAATTGCAAAAGAAATTCTTCATTCCTGCCGCCACAGTGCAGATGTTGACAAGCTTGTGAAAGGTCTTATGATTGAAAGCTATATTGAAAACGGCTGCCAGAAAGTCGGCGGCGGCGTTTACGGTCAGTCCATCACAGACCCGTGCATCGGCTGGAAAGAAACCGAAAAGCTGATTTATGACCTTGCAGACCTTTACTGATCAGATCTCTCGCACACAACTTATAAAAAGCACCTTTGAAAGCCTGAACTTTCAAAGGTGCAAATTTTATTCAGTTTTATCTTAACCGAGATACTCTTTTACATCTCTGTCATAGTGACCCGTATCCTGGAAACCGTTTTCGGTTCTGATGCATGAGCCCCACTTGCGTGCAATCTCTTCAAAAGAATCAGTTTGAATTTTTGCTCTTTCAAAGCCGTCTTTACTGCCCTCAATGCACCAATCTGAACTCCACATTCCGTGACCTGT
>JBJFHW010000329.1:0-7311 GCA_051893965.1 Acutalibacteraceae bacterium | reverse complement strand
AGTCAACCGAGTTGAGCTGAAAAACATTCTTCCGCCCAGAGAAATTCAGGACGCCATGGAAAAGCAGATGAAAGCAGAACGTGAACGTCGTGAAGCAATTCTTCGTGCAGAAGGTGACAAGGAAAGCAAAATTCTTGTTGCACAAGGTCAGAAAGAAGCCAAAATCCTTGCCGCTCAGGCAGACAAAGAAGCCGCCATTTTGCAGGCAGACGCTGTTCGTGAACAGAAGATCCGTGAAGCGGATGGTGAGGCGCAGGCCATTCTTGCCATTCAGAAAGCGCAGGCTGAAGGTATCAGACTGATTAACGAAGCAAATCCGGGCAAAGAAGTGATTGCTCTTCGCTCGCTTGAATCGCTTGAAAAGGTTGCTGACGGTCAGTCAACAAAAATTATTATTCCGTCGGAAATTCAGTCCGTTGCAGGCCTTGCAGCAAGCGTTAAGGAACTTGTCAAATAATAAAGTAAAACAATATCGTCAAAACTCCGCTGAAAGTTCTTGTTTTTCAGCGGAGTTTGTTGTAAAATAAAGCTATGAGATTTGAGCTGATAAAGTAAACAAAGGGAATGTTAAAATGATTTGCAAAAACTGTAAAAAAGAAATCAGTGATAACGCAGAGTACTGTCCGCACTGCGGCTTTGAAACGGACAAAAACGGTTTGAAAAAGAAAGTTCCGACAGGCAAAATCGCCATTACGGCGGTTTGTTTTGTTTTTGTCTGTCTAGCCGTGTTTCTGGCAGGAAAAATTATTTCGCAAAAAAATCTTGCAAATCTTTCAACTGCGCCGGTTTCGCTGACTTCTGTTACTGAGGATCTGACAAGAACGGCTTTTACCCAAACAAACGAAAACGACGAAACTGCCGGGATAAAGAGCAATAATATTCTACTGAGTGCTTCATGTGAGACTTTCCCCGCTTTCGGAATTGAAAATCAAATTCGTGCGGTCATTACCGCCGAAAAAAGTCAGGCGCAAGCTCTTTCGGGCGAAGAATTTTCAGACTTTTGTTCAAACACAATAGAAAACGGAAATTACGCATGGGTCACCGTCAGCTTTTCCGATTCCACCGGCATTGTCTTTGTCGGAAACAACACCGATCTGATTTCTTACGGTCAGATTGACGAAAACGGACTGATTGTCAAGCCATACGGATATATTATCAGACAAAGCGATTCAAGCTATGTTTATAAAAATATTTTGCAAAACGAAACCGGAAGCACGGCACAAGCTTCCGCCGAAGAAAGCGAAAAAGAGCCCGAAGCTTCAGCAGAAACCGAAGCTTCGGTAAAAGCAAGCACCGAAAGCTTGTCGCAGACAGCTGCAGATGAAAGCAGTCAGACTGTTTATGTCACAGCTTCGGGCACAAAATATCACAAAGCCGGCTGTTCATATATCAAAAATTCTTCCACGGCTTCGGCTGTCAGCAAAGATAAAGCCGTTGAACAAGGTTATACACCCTGTTCAAGGTGTAAGCCGTAAAATAAAAAAGCCACCGTCACTGCGGTGGTTTTCTTTTATGCGGCCATATCGTTTCTGTTGTCGCTGTTGTCGCTTTTTGAAATTGAATTGTCCTGGAACAGCAGTGAAATGCACCAAATGCCCGCAAGTGCTATGATTGTGTAAATGATTCTGCTTATGATGGCTCCCTGTCCGCCGAAAATCCATGCAACAAAGTCAAACTGAAAAAGACCGATCAGTCCCCAGTTGAGCGCGCCGATGATCGTCAGAACCAAAGAAATTTTATCAAGCATATTCTTCAACTCCTTTTGCTTATAGTATGACAGCAAAAGCAGTATTTTATTCAAAATTTGTAAGTTACTTCTTAAAATCAGAATTCACAAGCCATCAGATTGCTTCCGAAAAAGTTAAAAACCGTTTTAAAGCCATTCTTTTTATAAAAGCTTACAGCGGTTTTATTACTGCTTCCGCATGAAAGCATGATGGAATGAATCCCATTTTTTAAAAGCTCTTGTTTCAATTCGGCAATCATTCTGCTTCCGACGCCCTGTCTGCGGCAATATTTTGTCAAGTCGATATGTAAATGCGCCTGATATTTTGCCGAGCCTAAATCGTGAATGAGCATTTCGCTTCTTGCCATCAGCGCATACTGAACGCCGAGTTTATCAATTTCGGGAAGATAAAGACCTTTAAAGGTCTTTTTATATTTTTTATAGTCTTTTGCACAAAGCAAATAGCCGACAACTTTTTGATCTTCATTTTCGGCAACAAAACAGCAGTCGGGTTCTGCTTCTGTGTAATAATCGTTATACATCAGATAAAGAAACTCTTTCATGTTCTTTTTTTTCAGATCAAAGCCGGTTGTGTCAAGGCAGATCTGACGGACTTGCTCTTTATCTTTCTTTTCATATTTTCGAACAGTAATCATCATTATATACTCCAAAGTTCACTGCATGATGTTGAAACGCCGAGCGCACCGCTTTCAAGTTCCTTTTCAACATCTTCTTTTTCGCTGATAAGACCGCCTGCGATAATCGGTACGGTCAGCTTGGAACAAAGCTGCTTCGTAATTTTCGGCATAATGCCCGGCATGATTTCAACAGCGTCGGGCTTGATCAGCGATGAGGTTTTGACAGTGGTGTCGATGGAAAGAGAATCAACAATGAAAAGACGCTGAACAGTCAGCATGCCGAAATCCTTTGCCGCTCTCAATTGGGAATTTTTTGTTGAAACAATTCCGTCGGGATTGATTTTTTCGTGTATGTATTTCAGCGCGGTTGCATCGCGGGAAAAGCCGTCAATCAGATCAACATGAATAAAAATCATTTTATCTTTTTTCTTGGCTTTTTTAACGATCTGTTCAAGGTTAAAGATGTTTCCGCAAAGCAAAAAGATGATCTCACACTTGGAATTAATTGCACTTTCAAGATTATCAAGGTCTTTTACGGCGGCGATAACCGGATTTTTTGCCATTTTATTTTTAAATAACTCCTGCATATTTTACTCCTTATTATTCTCAATAGCCGTTTCAATGATTCTTCTCAGTTCGTCAACGCCGTCCCCTTTTGTTGCGGAAAACGGAACAACGCTGATGTTTCCGTATTTGGTGAGCGTCTGACAAATGGAAAGAAGCATCTGACTTCTTTGCGTTTTGTTGAGCTTATCACACTTTGTCAGTGCAACGGTAAAGGGAATTTGCCGTTCGTTCATATATTCAATCATCTGAATATCCTGCTGACTCGGCTGATGACGCATATCAATAAGCTGAACAACCAGGCAGATGTTTCTGCCCGAAGAAAAATATCCCTCCATAAGCTCTGCCCATCGCTTTTTTTCGTTTGCATTCACCTTTGCATAGCCGTAACCGGGCAAATCAACAAAGCGGCAGTTATCAAGCTTGAACATATTCACCGTTACGGTTTTTCCCGGCACGGAGCTGACTCTTGCAAGCGATTTTCTGCCGAGCAGCTTGTTCAGCAGCGATGATTTTCCGACATTGGAGCGCCCGGAAAACGCAATTTCGGGAACAGTGGACTTTTCAAGCTGTTTTGCCGTTCCGTATGACGCTTCGTAATACGCATTGTCAAATCTCATTTTTATGACCATTCCTTTCCAAAGGAACAAAAGTCGAATGAAAAATTATGATAAATTTTGCCGCAGGCAAAATCACCGCACCTCTTCACTTTTCACTCTTACTTCTTCATTCAAGTTTGAATTTATTCAAACTTGAACCTTTCGGCAAAGCTTTTGCCTGCCGTGGGGCATCTTCAAGATGCCCTCCCCTTCAAATAAATTATTGTGCAACGATATTATTGCCCGAACCCTTTTTGTTTTCAAGTCTGACACTTGATCTTTTCTGCGAAGTTTTGACAGCAGTTTTGTTTTCATTTAAAGCAAGCGCAAAAACCTGTTTTAGATGACTGACCGGAATAAATTCAACGTTTTCCTTAACCGCTTCGTTGACCTCCCACAGGTCACTTTCGTTGTCCTCGGGAATTATAATCTGAGAAATTCCCATTTTATAGGCCGCCATTGATTTTTCTTTCAGCCCGCCGATCGGCATCACTCTGCCTGTCAGGGAAATTTCACCCGTCATGGCAACGCTTTGTCTGACCGTTTGCCCTGTCAGCGCCGAAAGCAGTGCCGTTGCAATGGTAACGCCGGCAGACGGTCCGTCTTTCGGAACAGCGCCCTCGGGAACATGAATGTGAATATCTTTTGTTTTGAAAACTTCCTTGTCAATGCCATAAATATCGGCTGTGCTTCTGATAAAGCTAAGCGCCGCCCTTGCGGATTCTTTCATAACGTCACCGAGGTTTCCGGTAAGCTCAAGCTTTCCGCTTCCGTCCATCACCACAGCTTCCACCTGAAGCATTTCTCCGCCCACACTTGTCCATGCGAGGCCGTTGACAACGCCGACAAGATCTTTTTTGCAAAGCTTGTCGGGTCTGTATTTCACAGGTCCGAGAAATTCAGTAATGGTGCTTTGCTTGACGCTGACACTTTTTACTTTTCCGTCTTCAATTGAAACGGCGGCCTTTCTGCAAAGTGCGGCAAGAAGCTGTTCGAGCCTGCGCACACCTGCTTCTCTTGTGTAGCCGTCAATCAGAAAGCGCAAAGCGTCATCGCTGATTTTGAAGTTTTTGCCGTTTAAGCCGTGCGCTTCTCTTTGCTTTTTGACAAGATGCCTTTTTGCAATCTGAACTTTTTCTTCAAGGGTATAGCTTGAAAGCTCAAAAATTTCCATTCTGTCAAATAACGGTCCGGGTATCGCGGAAGCGTCGTTTGCTGTTGTGATAAACAAAACATCACTTAAATCAAGCGGGAATTCGATATTGTTATCTCTGAAAGAATTGTTCTGTTCGGGGTCAAGCACCTCAAGAAGTGCAGACGAGGGATCGCCTTTATAGTCGCTTCCGAGCTTATCGATTTCATCAAGCAAAATAATCGGATTGAACGAGCCTGCCTGCTTGAGCGCACTTGCAATTCTGCCCGGCATCGCGCCGACATAGGTTTTGCGGTGGCCTCTGATTTCGGCTTCATCACGAACACCGCCCAAAGACATTCTGACATATTTTCTGCCCATTGCTTTGGCAACGGAGCGGACAACGGAGGTTTTGCCGACGCCCGGAGGGCCGACAAGGCAGATGATCTGACCGGAAAGTTCCGGCCGCATCGCTTTTACGGCAAGCATTTCAATGAATCTTTCCTTAACTTTTTCCAATCCGTAATGATCGGCGTCAAGGACTTTTCTTGCTCTGTCGAGATTATAGTTATCTTTTGTATATTTGTTCCACGGCAGTGCAAGACATTCATCAAGATAGACTCTTATGACGTTTGCGTCAATTGAGTTGCTTTGCATTTTTGAAAGCCTGTCGCATTCCTTTAAAAGCTTTTCCTGTATGCTTTCATCAAGACCGAAAGAAAGAATTTTTTCGCGGTACTGTTCGGATTCGCCCCTTACGTCTTCGCCTTCTCCGAGCTCTTCGGAAATTGCCTTGATTTGTTCACGCAGATAATATTCATGCTGGTTTTTGTCCATCTGATCCTGAACACGCTGTTCAATGACCTCCTGCATGATATAAATATCAAGCTCCCTTGCAAGAATTGAGCAAAGATTTTCAAGTCGGCAAATCGGGTCGGGTTCTTCAAGAAGAGCCTGCTGCTGCTCAAATTCCGTAAGCACGTTGGAGGCGATGAAATCCGTCAGATAGGACACATCTTTTTCAAAAAGAACTTCCGTTGCAACATCTCTTGCCAATTTTGAAGAAACCGCAATATATTTTTCAAAAATTTCGCGCAGTTTTCGCACAAGAGCGGTTGTGTAATCCGCATCAACCGGATCAATTTCAAGCGACGGTATTTCACTTACCGCACACGAAAAATATTCATCTTCGCTTAATACTTCGCAAAGCCCTGCCCTGCATAGTCCCTCAACCACAACACGGATATGGCCGTTTTCGGGATTTTTGACAATCTGGCGCACTTCGGCAATGATTCCGACATCGCACAAATCCTCTCCCGAGGGAGATTCAACGGTTGAATCTTTTTGGGCAACAAGAAATATTTTTTGATTTTTATTAACGGCGGCCTTGATTGCAGCAATTGATTTTTTGCGCCCTACTTCAAAATGAACTTTGATTTTCGGGAACATCACCATGCCCCTGAGCGCAACTGCTGCAAAAATGCCGGATATATTTTCACTCATAACATCATTCCTTAAACTATTTCAGCTTATTATACTATATAAGCCGTTTTAAATCAACACCCGAAATTGAAAAAGAACTTATGCAAATTCTGAGAATTACTGATGTTTTGCAAGCATAAAATTTAATAGCCCTTATTCATCACGGATTATATACTTCGCCCCAACAAAAAAATCTTCGGAGATGATTTTTTGATTATCAGAATAAACAAACTGCATGTTCTTGCCCTTGCCGTTATTGCCGTTTTTGTTTCGTTTTTCTTTGCATTAAGAGCCGAGCAAAAAAGCGAAGCTGTCATTTCGCAAAGCAGAAGCCTGCCGGTTGTTATGTATCACCATGTTACCCAAAACAGCCGCCGAGCCGGAAAATATGTTGTTTTGCAAAGCGAGCTTGAAAGTGATTTTGATTACATAAAAAAATGCGGCTATACCTGCGTTACGGTTTCGGATCTGATTGAATACGCAAACGGCAAAAAAGATCTTCCCGAAAAAATTGTTATGATCACCTTTGACGACGGCTTTGAAAGCACATATGAGCTTGCCTGGCCGCTTCTGAAAGAAAGAAATATGAAAGCCGTTGTTTCCCCTGTCGGAACCGTCACGCAGACCTATACCGACAACGGAGACAAAAATGTCAATTACGCTTATATGACCTGGAGCGAGCTATCCGAACTTGACAAAAGCGATGAGTTTGAAGTTCAGAATCACTCTTACGACATGCATTACAGCGAAAAAGGCAAAAGAAAAGGGCTTTCGCGAATGAGCGGCGAAAGCGAAGACGCTTACCGCGACGCGTTGACAAACGACCTTGGCACAATGCAAAAGCTTCTGAAAAAAAACAGCGGTATCGAGGCAACAGCAGCGGTTTATCCTTTCGGTGTTTATTCTTCTTCCACCCTTGAAATTGTGAAAGAACTCGACTTTCAGTGCAGCATGACTTGTGAAGAACGCATAAACAGCATCAGCTCATCTGATCCGAACAGTCTTTTTGAACTCGGAAGATTCAACCGTCCGTCATCGGTCGGGACAAAGCAGTTTTTTGAAAAGCTCGGCATAAAAGAATAAAGTCCGAAGCGGCACAGAACCGACTGTGCCGCATAAATTATAAGTTGTTTCGCTGTTTTCGCTCCCTCCGTCACGGCTGAAGCCGTG
>JBJFHW010000328.1:0-1614 GCA_051893965.1 Acutalibacteraceae bacterium | reverse complement strand
CCACAATTTTACCCCATATGTTGAATTTGAAGTTCAGGCGAAAAAAGGCGATGCAATTTTTCTTCGCTTCGGCGAAATGCTTGATGAAAACGGCGAATTTACGCAAAAGAACATTCAGTGTTCCAACAAGCATATTACCACACCTTTGCAGCAGGTTCGATATATCTGCAAAGACGGAAAGAATCATTATAAAACAAAGTTTGCGATTTTCGGCTTTCAGTATGTTCTGATTGAAACAAAAGTACCTTTCAGTCCGGATAATTTCACGGGCATTGCGGTTTATTCCGATATGGAGCAGACGGGCTTTTTTGAAAGCTCAAATGAACTGCTGAACAAATTTGTTGATGCGACCGTCTGGTCAACCAAAAGCAACAGTGCCGATTTGCCGACCGACTGTCCGACAAGAGAACGCCACGGCTGGACGGGCGACGCTCAGATTTTCTTCCCGAGTGCATCGTATCTGTTTGATTATGCGGTCTTTTCAAAAAAATTTCTTAATGATATGTATGACTGGCAAAAGAAAAACGGCAAGCTTCCGCAGATTGCACCGCCGGGCGGAATTGATTTCTTCATGTCAATGATGAACGGCAGCGTCGGCTGGTCAGATGCAGGAATTATCATTCCGTATTATTTTTGGAAAAAATATGATGATAAAGACATTCTTATTGAATATTATGACCGCATGAAGCGTTATGCGGATTTCATGATTAGCCGGATCGGCAAAAACGCGCCGCTTTCAAAACCGCACAAGGTTAAGGGTGAACACAGAAAATATGTTGTCAACGCCGGTCAGTCCTACGGCGAATGGGCAGAGCCTGCCGATGTTTTCCCGAATGATTGGACAAACTGCGTTCTCCCGCACCCCGAGGTTTCAACAGCCTATACAAGCTATGTGCTCGGCCTGATGGGTGAAATTTCAAAAGAACTTCATTACACCGAAGACGCAAAACGCTATTTTGAAATCAGTGAAGAATGTAAAAAAGCCTATCAGGCGCTTGTGCAAACCGCAGACTATTCGCTTGACACAGACAGACAGGCATGCCTTGTAAGGCCCCTTGCTTTCAATCTGCTTGACGAAAAGCAAACCGAATATGCGAAAAAGCGTTTAATCAAAGCGCTGAAAAATTATGATTTCAGACTTGGCACAGGCTTCCTTTCAACACCACTGATTTTGGGTGTGCTTGAAAAATATGATCTTGAATCGGCCTATCGGCTTCTTGAAAACGAGCAGATGCCCGGCTGGCTGTTTATGCCGAAAAACGGCGCCACAACCGTCTGGGAATCATGGGAAGGAACAAAGGCGCAGGGCGGAATTGCTTCTCTTAACCATTATTCAAAAGGAGCCGTTTGTCAGTGGCTGTTTTCTTCCATGTGCGGAATTAATGTTGACGGAGAAAATCATTTCATCATTTCACCGAAGCCGGGCGGACATTTCACCTTTGCAAAGGCAGAATACAAAAGCGTTTTCGGCCCGGTAAAATCCGGTTGGGAAATTCAAGACGGAAAAACCGTTTATACGATTGAAATTCCGTCAAACACCACGGCTGATGTAATTTTGCCGGACGGCACATGGAAAACGGTTTCGGCAGGAAAGCATTGCTTTGAAAAAGCGGC
>JBJFHW010000327.1:0-7322 GCA_051893965.1 Acutalibacteraceae bacterium | reverse complement strand
TGGACTGTTTATCCGTAGGAAACCCTCGCCGGGGGTTTCCTGGCGGGCACCGCCCACATGCTGACGCGTTGGTAGAAAGCAACAAACTTTTATAATTACACCGCGGCATAAAGTTAGCGCAAAACTTTCATTGGAGTAAGTTTTTTGGCAAGCACCGCTTGCATGTTTGCACGGCGGGTAATACCCGCAGATGTTACGCGGGTAAAAACAGCAGATTTTTAAAATTTTGCCCGCGAATATAGCGTTATTCCTCATTCGGCTTGACAAAATGTGGATATATGATATAATAATAGTACAAGAGAGCACTGCGATAAGCGGTTTGCTCCAATATTGCAGATTTAAGAAACACCGCAACTGTGGAACGTTTGGCGGTGTCTCTTAATTTATAATCACCCGTAGGGTGTTGAAAATTAAGCTATGTTACTTTGAAAGAATCGTGTAACACAGAGAGATAATAGCAATTATAACCATTGCGCATGAACAAAGTTCCGTCAATGTAATCATCATGTTATCACCTCCCTTTCGGGAGCAAACCGCCTACCGTTATTTGCAATACTCTCTTGGCAGTCGTTATCCGACTGCTTTTATATTATATATAACAATATATACTTTGTCAAACTTTGTCGGATATATGATAAAGAAACAATCATTCAGACACAGCACTGTCTTTCCGGTGCAGTCGGCAAAAAATTTTAACTGCGAGTGTGTCAGCAAAACGTAGATTTTTTGTGTGCTTTATGATAGAATAATAAAAAACAAAAGCCGATTTACGGCTTTGAAAGAAAGGACGATTTTATGCCGTTTATCAACACAAAAACAACCTGTGAAATTTCCGATGAAAAAGAAGTTTTGCTCAAAGCAAAGCTCGGTCAGGCCATTTCACTTCTCGGCAAGGGCGAAGGCTGGCTCATGCTTGAATTTGAAGATAAGTGCCGCATGTGGTTCAAGGGCAAAAACGATAAGGAGCTTGCCATGGTTGACATTGCGCTGTTCGGAAAGGCATCTTCTTCGCAGTATGACGCTATGACCGCAAAGGTGTGCGAAATCATATCGGGTGAGCTTGGAATTTCTCCCGATTGCATTTATGTCAAATACAGCGAGGTTGACCATTGGGGATATAGTGGGTTTAATTTTTGATTAGTGTGAATCAGTGTGGAGTTTGAAACAGTGTGGATTTTGGAGTGTGGAGTTTGGAGTTAACCCTCTTTTAAAGTATGTGCAGTTAGGGACACAGTGTGCCATATCCGCACAAAGAGGCAGAATGTTTCCAACGGTTAAAATGTTACTTTAATGATAGTAAACATCATTCTAAGAATTTATAATCAGGAACTCTGTTAAAATTTTCAGCAGAAATTTTCAAGTTAAATTAACTCCAAACTCCACACTCCAAACTCCACACTGATATACGCTCCACACTGTTAAAAGTCTGCAATCTATAATGATAATATAAAACAACCGGCTTCAGGCTTGATCTGAAACCGGTTGTTTGCTTTATTTTCTTGATTTGTAGGTTGTGTGAAGCAGGGAGTGCGCCTTGGCTTTGCCCGGGTTTTCAAAATATTCATCATAGAGCATTTTGATTGTCGGGTTTTCGTGAGACTTGCGAAGCTCAAGATTTTTGTCTGCGGTATAAAGCACGCTCGCTCTTGTTTCTTTCAGCTCGGAATAGTTTCTGACGCTGTCGCTCTGAACGGGCTGACCGCCGCCGTTTACACAGCCGCCGGGGCATGCCATGATTTCAACAAAAAGATAGTTCTTTTCGCCGGATTTTATCATCTCAATGACTTTTCTTGCGTTGCCCAGACCGCTTGCAACCGCAACATCAATTTCCTTGCCTGCAATGCGGTAGGTCGCTTCCTTGATTCCGCTTGTTCCTCTGACGTCCATGAATTCAAGCTTTTCGTTCGTTCCGTCAAGAATGTTTGCCGCCGTGCGAAGCGCAGCTTCCATAACGCCGCCGGTTGCGCCGAAAATTGCGCCGGCGCCCGAACCTGTTGCAAACGGCGTGTCAAATTCGCCGTCGGGCAGATCTTTAAAGGCAATACCTGCACCCTTGATCATTCTTGAAAGCTCACGGGTTGTGATGGCAACATCAACATCGGGTACGCCAAGAACTTGCATTTCCTCTCTTGAGGTTTCAAACTTCTTTGCGGTGCAAGGGATAACGCTGACAACATAAAGATCTTTCGGGTCAATGTTGTTCTTCTGGCAGTAATAGCTTTTGAGCACAGCACCGAACATCTGCTGCGGAGATTTGCAGGTGGAAAGGTTCGGGATCAGCTCGGGATAGTTATATTCAACAAAACGGATCCAGCCGGGACAGCAGGAGGTAAACATCGGAATCGTTCCGCCGGTTTTGATTCGCTCAATCAGTTCGTTTGCCTCTTCAACAATGGTCAGGTCGGCAGTAAGATTCATGTTATAAACCTCAACATCGCCGAGCATCTTGATTGCCGTCACCATTTTGCCCTCTGCGTTTGTACCGACAGGCATGCCGAAACATTCGCCGATTGTGGCCGCGATAGAGGGAGCCGTGAAGAAAACAACCTTTTTGTTCGGATCGGAAATGGCGTCCCAGACATCGTCAATGCTCGAATGTTCATAAATGGCACCGACGGGGCAGGAAACAATGCATTGTCCGCAGCCGACGCAGGTCGTCTGACCCAGACCGAGTTCAAACGGACTTCCCACATGAACATCAAAGCCGCGGCGAATCTGACCGATTGCACCGATGGTCTGAACCTTGTTGCAGGTTGAAACACAGCGCAGGCAGTTGATGCACTTGTTGTTGTCACGCACAACGCAGGGGGTTGAATCGTCAATTGCATAAATTGGCTCTTCGCCTGCGAAACGGTCTTCGTCAATGCCGTAATCATAGGAGAGTTTCTGAAGCTCGCAGTTGTTTCCTCTTACGCAGGAAAGGCATTTTTTGTGGTGCGTTGAAAGAATCAGCTCAATTGTGGTTTTTCTGGAAGCGCGGACGGTCGGTGTGTTTGTCAGAACCTCCATACCCTCTTCAACGGGATAAACGCAGGAGGCAACTAGACCTCTTCTGCCTTTGATTTCAACAACGCAGACGCGGCATGAGCCGATGCAGTTAATGTCTTTGAGATAGCAAAGAGACGGAATTTCAATGTTGGCTTTTTTGGCAGCCTGAAGAATGGTGGTTCCCTCGGGAACGGTTACCGGTATGTTGTTAATTTTAAGATTAATCATTTTTTTCATCGTCTCTCACCTCACTGCTTGATGATTGCATTAAACTTACAGTTGTTCATGCACAGACCGCATTTGATGCACTTGCTGTGGTCGATAACATGCGGCTGTTTGATGGCGCCGTTGATGGCTCCGGCAGGGCAGTTCTTTGCGCAAAGCGTGCAGCCCTTGCATTTGGAAGCGTCAACCGAATAGCGGATTAAATCCTTGCACTTCTTTGCAGAGCAGATTTTTTCTTCAATATGTTCGATATATTCCTCGCGGAAATATTTAAGCGTTGAAACAACGGGGTTGGAAGCAGTCTGACCGAGCGCGCAAAGGCAGGAAACTTTCATGTGAGAGGCAAGCTCTTCAATTTTTTCAAGGTCTTCCGGTTCGCCGTGACCTTTGGTGATTTTTTCAAGAAGCTGAAGAAGTCTTCTTGTTCCGATTCGGCACGGTGAGCATTTGCCGCACGATTCATCACAGGTAAATTCAAGATAGAATTTTGCAATATCCACCATGCAGGTGTCCTCGTCCATGATGATCAGTCCACCCGAGCCCATCATCGAGCCGATTTGTGAAAGACTTTCATAGTCGATGGGAATGTCGATGTGGCAGGCGGGAATGCAGCCGCCGGACGGGCCGCCCGTCTGTGCCGCCTTGAATTTTTTACCGTTCGGAATTCCGCCGCCGATTTCTTCAATAATTTCACGAAGCGTTGTGCCCATCGGAACTTCAACAAGACCGACGTTTGTGATTTTGCCGCCCAAAGCAAACACTTTTGTGCCCTTTGAGGTTTCGGTACCAATGGAGGAATACCAGTCCGCGCCGTTGAGAATGATCTGCGCGATATTGGCATAGGTTTCAACATTGTTCAGAACCGTCGGTTTTCCGAAAAGACCCTTGACTGCCGGGAAAGGCGGACGCGGACGCGGCTCACCTCTTTTACCCTCAATGGAGGTCATCAGCGCGGTTTCTTCGCCGCAGACAAAAGCGCCTGCGCCAAGACGGATTTCAATGTCAAAATCAAAGCCCGTGCCGAAAATATTCTTGCCCAAAAGGCCGTATTTTCTTGCCTGAGAAAGAGCAATTTCAAGTCGTTCAACCGCAATCGGATATTCGGCTCTGACATAGATATAGCCCTGACTTGCTCCGATTGTGTAAGCGGCAATTGCCATCGCTTCAATCACAGCGTGCGGATCGCCCTCAAGAATGGATCTGTCCATGAATGCGCCCGGGTCGCCTTCGTCGGCGTTGCAGCAGACATATTTGATGTCGCCCTGCGAAGCTTTTGCAAAAGCCCATTTTTTGCCGGTGGGGAAGCCTGCGCCGCCTCTTCCGCGAAGCCCTGAAGCAAGCATCACGTCAATTACATCGTCCTGGCTCATGGAGGTAAGCACCTTGTGAAGCGCCTTATAGCCGTCAAGTGCGATGTATTCTTCAATGTTTTCGGGGTTGATAACGCCGCAGTTTTTCAGCGCGATTCTCATCTGCTTTTTATAGAACATCGTTTCGCTCAGAGGAATAATGCTGCCGTCCTCGTGAACGGTTTCGGCATAAAGAAGATCTTTGCAGACCTTGCCGCCGATGATGTGTTCGTCAATGATGCGTTTTGCGCCCTCGGGCGTTGTCTGACTGTAAAAAGCGCCCTCGGGATAAACGATAACAACGGGGCCGAGCGCACAAAGACCGAAACAGCCTGTTTTAACAATCAGAACATCGTCAAGCTCTTTTTCTTTGATTTCGCTTTCAAGCGCCTTGATAACCTTCTGACTGCCCGAAGAGGTACAGCCTGTGCCGCCGCAGACAAGAATCTGCTTGCGGTATTTGCTGTGAGAAGCAAGCTCTTCGCCTTTTTCGGCAATCAGCTTTCTGACCATGACAAGCTCGCGGTTTTTCTTTTGAATTTCGTTTAAATTTTCAATCGTCATGTTCATTTGCTTATTCCTCCTTTTGGGCATAGGATCTGACAATGACAACGGCGCTTTCGGGCGTACATTTTCCGTAAACCTCGCCGTCAATCGTCATGACCGGGGCAAGACCGCACGCACCGAGACAGCGGCACGCTTCAATCGCGAATTTACCGCCGGGGGTACATTCGCCCGTTTTGATGCCGAGCTCTTCTTCAATTGCGGCAAGAATTTTGTCTGCGCCTTTCACATAGCAGGCGGTTCCGAGGCAGACGCTGATGACATGCTCGCCTTTCGGTGTAAGAGAAAATTGCGAATAAAAGGTTGCAACGCCGTAAACTTCGCTCAAATGAACGCCCATGCCGTCGGCAACCATTTGCTGAACTTCAACGGGGAGATAGCCGTAAATCTCCTGCGCCTGCTGAAGCACCGGCATCAGTCCGCCGGGTTGATCCTTGTGTTTTTCAATGACTTTTTTCAGCTGCTGCTCCTGCTTCGGAGTGCCTCTGAAAGGGATTTTGTTTTCGCTGTTCATCGTTTTCCTCCTTTATATTAGTGTGGAGTTTGGAGTGTGGAGTGTGGAGTTACCCCTCTTTTTAAAGTTTGTGAAGTAGGGACGCGGCGTGCTGTGTCCGCACAAAGCGGCAGAATAACGCCAGGGATTAAAATGTTGCGCAATTACACAAATGCATCATTTTACAGTTTAATAATCAGGTACATTTTAAGCTTATCAGCAGAAATTTCAAGTCTGAATAACTCCACACTCCACACTCCAAACTCCACACTGATATTGGCATTTCTTTGCCTTCCAATCTTGAATTATATCATAAGGGTTGCTATAATGTAGTTGACAGATTCCAAAAAATGTAAACTTTGAAAACAAAAAATGTTGAAATTGGTTGAAATTTATGAAACAAAACAGAACTTTGCAGAAAACGAGGAAAGCCCTTTTTGCGCTTCTTAGCGAAAAAGATTTTGACAGTATAAAAATAACAGACCTTGTTGCGGTCTGCGGTTATTCAAGACAGAATTTTTACAAAAACTTTGACAATCTCACGGAGCTTGTGCACAAAATTTTTCTTTATGATTTATGCAAGGCGCTTTCCAAAAGGATGGTTTTTGATTTTAAAAGCAGTCTTGCCGATATTTTGCGTGTGATACAAAAAAACAGCGTTTTTTATCTTGCCGTTCTTCATTCAAAAAAGGGAGAAGATTTTTATTATCTGCTGTTTGATTATGTTGCCGGCGCATTTGATGAATTTTCAAGGTATTCGTCTTTTCGCCCCTTAAACGAAGACGAAAAGCAGCAGGTGGATTTTTTTGCGGGCGGTATGCTTGCCTATGCGTTGGCTTTTCTTTCAAAAGCCGGTCAGCAAAGCGCCGAAGAGGCGGTGGAGGTCATCATGAGCGCCATGCCCGAAAAAATAAAACCGCTTGCAAACATTGATGAGCTTACAAGCGATTTTTTGATTTACAAGGCGCAGAAGCTTGCACAAAGCCGTTTTGTAAGGCTGTGAGCGGACAATGTCCGCAGATGTTACGCGAAACAGAATGAATTAATATATCATTCTCAGCCCGCGAAATAAACGAAGTTCTGACTTTTTACTTTTGCGCTCATGCCGCGCGGGCACACCCTTTCTTTCAGACGCGAAAGAAAGGGTGGAAAGAAGCGCTTAGGTGTACGCGCTTTCTCAGCCGAATTTTTGCCTGTGGCAAAAATTACGGGTCGAAAACGCTAAAGAAAGATTGTTCTAAAGGCAGTGTTTAAGAGGGTCAGGCACTGTCAACCAAATGGGGAAGCGTCTATGGGCTTTTCGTTTACCTCATAAAAAAGGAAAGTTTCATCTTTATAATTGTGCCTGACGATATAATCGTCAGATTGATGTTTTCAGAAAGTTTTCAATGTTGAACTCAATAAATTAAAAAATATCCGTTATCGGTCGTTCAGGAAAGGATTTTTAAGGAAAAGGCGATCGAAAGGGTTCCCTTGAACGCGTCTTTGCTTCATTTCTTCGCAAAAAGAAATGAAGTGGTCACAAGGCGACTGCGCTCACGCACGGCATGAGCGCAAAGTAAATAGTTAGAAATTGGTTTTTGCGCGAGCTGAAAGTAAAAAATTAATTCATTCTGCCTCCCGCGTTATATCCGCGGACATTGTCCGCAAAACTTTACTCCTATAGAGTTTTTTCTATAGGAGTAAAATTATTTATTTTAAGC
>JBJFHW010000326.1:0-7344 GCA_051893965.1 Acutalibacteraceae bacterium | reverse complement strand
ATCAATATAAATAGGTGATTGAGTTAGGAGTATTTAATGTTTACAAATAAGTTTTCAAATATAAGATTAAAAGTATTAATAATGATATCATTGCTTATTGTGAATTCTTTCATTATAGTAACTTGTACGGTACTTTTTGATAAAATGGGATATTGTCTGAATACAGGAGAAGTTCTTACCTTTGATGATTTGTTTTATGACTTTTCCGAAATCGATGGAATGGAATATACATATTATAATTATTCCGATTCTACTAATACTTCATTTAAAGAAGTGGAAGATCTTTTAAAAAATACTGAATATAAGGCATTACCCAAGTTTTTGGCAAGATTTTTAGTGCTTTTTCAAAGCAAATATTCTTCAGCTGGAAAAATAGAAGTAATTCGATCGGAATCGACTTCAAAGGAAATCATCAATTATGATGACAATGTTATTACATCTAAAATCTACTATGCCAGAATTTTCAAATTAATGGGGAATTATTTTCTTTATTATTATCCGAAAAGCGAAGAAATGTACTCTTCATTCGCTGTATGCAAAATACTTAACAAAAATGATTTTTCAAAAAGTACAATCATAAATGCAAGAGCAGATCATTATACATATCCATATATTTATCCTACTTACTATCAATACTTCAAATATTCTCATATCGCTAAAATTTTTGTGTTGATTGTCTATTTATTTGAAGTAGTAGTGATATATAAGTTGTGTATAAAGAAGAAAAACAGAAAACAGTGAACGCTTTGAAATAGATAGAATAATGAAACCTTGAGCTTTTTCATGCGTTGACACTATTATGATGGGTATTTTCGGTAATTGCTTTATACTCATAAAGGGAAAGTTATGAATTATTTTAAATTTGACATATGGAAGAAAATGAAGCAATCAGTGAAAGGGCGGCTGTTCTATGAAAAATTTGAAACCAAATGAAACAGCTTTAGTAGTATTTGCGGCTGTTTGCATATTCGCAGCACAATTTGCATTGCTCCTTGATACAGTTACATTGACCGATTCAAAAATTTTTGGAATTGTATTTATTGTTTTGTGGAGCTTATACTATGCTATACTTATAGGAATGTCTATAAAAAAGTATGAACGGAAAATTGCTGTAATAGCAACTATCGTCTATTTAATTGGTTTGCCTATTTTTTTATTTACGCTTATATTCTAATATTGTTTCATAAATAATTTGAAAAATCGGACAAATCAATCAACTCCTGTTTAGTAATTCTCTTTGCCGATGATCTGACGGTGATGAGATATGGAGCAGAGAGTTAAAGTCGAATCAAAAAATTGAGAAAGCATCTTAAAAGTATAGCAACACATTTAAAAACTTATGTAACTGAAGAAATAAAAAGATGTACTTAAAGGAGGTAAACGCACATGAAATTTAGAATTCAACGATCAAATGTAAGCAAAGTATCCTATATTATCAGTTTTATTCTTTTAGTATTTTTGTCTGCAAGATGGTGTTATCTCGGCGATAGTTTCTTTATGTTGTTTCTTTATATCATTTTCGATGCGCTGTTTCTATTGGCCGTCACTGCGGATTGTATTATATTTCGTGAAAACTATTTAGTTATAGTATTTGCACCCTATTATTTTTTGAAAAAGATTTCCTATTCGGATATTATAAGCTTCTCTAAAGTTGAAGTGAGCAATGAAAATTCGTATTATGATATTAATTTCAATATGAAAAAAGCCAAGAATACATATTTGATAACTTATAAGCGACGCATATTAAAAAGCAAAGCGTTTGTATTTTCCACAGATAAAGATTTGTCTGTGTATACGGAAAAATCAAAGCTGTGATAAAACAGATTTTGATATTGTGTGTTGAATATGACAACAGAAACATACGATAATTTTCTATGTTCTGCCGGTTGTTACAGAAATAACAGAAGATAAATATGTGATGTTTGCAAAAAAGCACCAACCTGCAGCTTTAATGAATTATAATCTTATTCACATGAGTTTGTCACTTTCTCCTCGTGAACAAGTCCGTGGCAGTTTAATCATAACAGATAAAATATCGAAACTGAAAAATCAGCTCAAGCAAGATGACTTTTTTGCCTGAGCTGATTTTTATGTGCTTTTGCATTAAAGTTTGTTGTGAAAACAGATAAAGATTTTGCAAGATCAATTAACCGACTGAAACACAAGAGAAAAATCAGTCAGCTGCGTTGTCAATTTGGACAAGCAAAGCCTGTTTCGGCTGAACAGAAAGAACTATTTTGAAATTCTTTATTTCAACTTGCCCCATTGCGCGAAGTCCGTCCGGCGTAATTTCAAAAACCGAAGCGGTTGTGTTTGCCCGGCTGACTTTTCTGTAACCTGAAAAACCGTTTTTGCTGTATGCAAAATAGCTGTTTTCTTCGTGGATATACGGAATAAATAAGTCGTCCTTCTCTTTTAACACTTCACCGTTTTGCTTAATGCGACTGCGGTGCCGACAGGAGATAATCCCGTCGGAAAATTCGCATCGTTCGCTTTTGAAATGCCCTTTAAAAGCAAGCCGTTTGTGTGTGCAGAGAAAATGAAACGGCACCTGATAGGTTGCGAAACGATAAAGAAAATCATCTGCCCAGTCGGGATTGTCTTTTCTTATGATGTCCTCGCCGTGCATGTTGCCGTAAAAAATCCGATTCCATTTCTTTTCGCGGAATTCTCCGCCACAATAGATTTGCGGGTGAAAATCAATCAGTTCCTGTTTTGTTATGTGATTGCACCACCAGCTCATCGCAATCATGCCGACGGTGTCCATGGGAGCGGATTTGTGATGTTCTCTCGGAAGTCCGAAAATCGGCTTGTTCGGTAAACTTTCGGTTTCTTTATAGGTAAATTCCGAAGTAATGTCGATTCCCTTTGTTTTCACATATTCAATCATTTTGCGCCTTGCGTCCTGCATCTGTGTCATACTGACATAGGGTGCATAATTTTTGTAGCACTGAAAGTTATCGACGTGAATGGTGCCTGTTTCGGCGATAAACGGAAAGGTTTCCATAAAACGGTCAAACTGTCTTTTGAACAAACCGGATTCCCAATATGTTTTGTGGCAAATTTTATAGCACTTTTTGCCGTTGTATTTTTCAATGGCATGAATTTGTCCGTTTTTCTTTCTGATAAGTGCGCCGGCTTTCACAAAATCCTGAAAGGAGGGGGCGTTGTCATAGGCATCGTTGAAGTTGATATGTACGCTGATGACCGAATGATATTTTTTCGCTTCGTCCGAAAGCCATTTGAAGCTGTCATACGCTGTTTTATCCTGCGGTCTTTTCAGTGCTTCGTTTACTTCAAAAAAATCAGGATACTTATCGTCATGTCCGAGATATTGCCAGCCGACAAGATAATAAATTTTTGTGATACCCGGTGTCATGTTGTCAATTCTTTTAATATAGAACAGAGCTTCTTCAAAGGTCATAAGCACATGGCTTTTTCCGGGAATGTTTTTTTCGGGGAAAGCCATTGCTAATTTCATTACCATACAGCGTGAATAATCATAGTTGAATTTCAAAAGTTTTTCCATTGTAAAATTCTCCCGGTTTCATATTGCTTTTATTATAGCATGGATATCTCCGGAAAATCAATCTGACGCGAAGAGGACAAAAAACGGATATTTAACATGAAAATAAGGCAATTCAAATAATGAAAATAAATATTATTGCAAAAGCTAATTTTGTCTGAGGAAAAATCGATTATAATAAATATAATTTTATGTAACGGGAAAGGAATTGTCATAATTATGAATATCATCAATGCTTCTGACTACGAAATCGTTCCCGATAAAGATGTAACGGAAAAATTAGTCAAATTGCTGTTTGATATAAAATCTATTGACGGAGAAAAAACCGTTATCTTTGAAAAGGGAACCTATTATATAGACAGTGAAAAATGCGAAAAGCATATGCTGTTTATCACAAATACCGTCGGAGACAACGAATTTCAATCCGACGAAACGCCGCATCTGAATGCTGTGCCGTTTTACTTCGGCGGGATAAATGATCTTATTTTTGACGGCGGAGATTCGGTTTTTATCATTGACGGTAAGGTTACAAATGCTGCAATAGAAAACTGTAAAAACATTACGCTGAAAAATATGGAAATCCGCCATGCGCATCCGGATATGCATGAGCTGAAAGTTATCGGCAAAAGCGCGTTCGGCGTTGATTTTGAAATTGACCGTGACAGCCTTTATGCGTGTGAAAACGGCAAGCTGTATTTTTACGGCAAGGACTACCGCGTTTTGGCGGACGAAAAAGCGTCAAATGCTTATTGGATCGGGCTTGTCAGAGCGAAAACACCGGATAAAATAAACCGTGTGAGACATCCGCTTTTTTCTGCTGTTCATATTCGTAAAATTGGCAGCAGAAAAATCAGCGTCCGTTATCCGAATACGCTCAGATTCAGAACCGGAGACTGCTTTTATCTTTTTGATGTCCGCAGACAGTTTGCCGGAATCTTCATTAATAAAAGCGAAAATGTGAAACTCGAAAACATAAAACAGCGCTTCAATTATTCGCTTGCGCTTGTTGTTCAGGATACGGAAAATATTACAGCCGAAAATATTGAGTTTGCACCCGAAAAAGGTTCGGCAAGAAAAATGGCTTCCGTTGCCGATTTTGTTCAGCTTTGCATGTGCAGGGGAAAGGCGGTCATTAAAAACAATTATTTTGACGGAGCCGGTGATGACCTGCTCAATGTTCATGGTATACACTTTAAGATTACCGGTATAAGCGGCGACAATCTGACCGTTCGCTTTATGCACCCGCAGTCGCACGGTTTTAATCCCTTGAGAGCCGGCGATTCGGTAGCCTATATAAATCCCGAAACACTTTTGCAGGAGGGCACGGCCGTGATTGAGGAATCAAAGCTTATGAACGAATATGAAATTTGTCTCAAGGTCAGTAACACGAAAAAAGCAAAATGCGGTTTTGTGATTGAAGATATAAGTGCCTGCCCCGAACTTGAGTTTTCGGGCAACACGTCAACAAGAATCATAACAAGAGGGCTGCTGATTACAACAAGAGGCAGAGTGACGGTTGAAAACAATCATTTTGCAAGCACCTCAATGAGCGGAATTTTGCTTTCGGACGACGCAAAAAGCTGGTATGAAAGCGGAATGTGCCGTGATGTTACAATCAAAAACAATGTTTTTGATTATTGCGGAGAAACGCCCGTTTTGATTAAACCCGAAAACAGCCGGCATAAAGGCGCAGTACATAAGAACATCAAAATTATAGGGAACACTTTCAAAAAATACAGCGGTGCCTGTATCAGTGCAAAAGACACAGATGGTCTTTATGAAAAAGAAAACCGTTTTGGAAACGGAAAAAAGATAAAAATAAAAAACTGCAAAAATGTTATTATGCAGTAAGTAAAGATTAAAAAAGAACAGTGAATCAAAACAAAAAATACAGGAGAACAGACAAAATCACAGGAGGTATTTATGCATATCATACGGTACAAAAAGGCCGCAAAAAAGTGGCGCGAAGCCTTGCCGCTCGGAAACGGTTATACAGGCATTATGATTTACGGTTCGCTGAAAAAAGAGAGGCTTTGTTTCAATAACGGCACACTCTGGTCGGGCTACCCGAAAAATTATGACAGCCCGGAAAGTCTTGAAAATCTGGAACAGGTAAGAAAGCTGATTTTTGAGGGGAAAAACGATGAAGCGGATGCCCTTTGCGAAGAAAAACTGACCGGATTTTACAGCGAAGCGTATATGCCGCTCGGAGAAGTGACCATTCATTTCAGCGGCACGGATTCAAAGAATTATTTGAGAACTCTTGATCTGTCAAACGGTATGCATACGGTAATATCCGACAGCTGTTGCGCCGAGGCATTTTCATCAAATCCCGACAGAATTTCTGTTTACCGGATAAAATCCGATAAGCCTTTTTCTGCCGCCGTTCAGGTGAAAAGCAAGTTGAAGCATCAGTCCGAAATTGAAGAAAACAGCCTTTTCCTCTTTGGAAATGCGCCGGATTACGCCGCCCCGAATTATCTTTTTAAAAAACTGCGTCCGATCAGATATAATGAGAAAAAAGGCATGGCATTCTGTCTGCAAACGCAGGTGCAGACAAACGGTCGGATCAATTGCGGTAAAAACGCTGTCAGAGTTAAAAATGCCACCGAACTGACGCTTTATTTTGCAACGTCAACAGGCTTCAAAGGCTTTGACAAAATGCCCGAAACAGACACAGCTGCAGTGAAGCAAAAATGCAAAATCGTGTTAAATGAAGCAAATAAAAATTATGATTCCTTGAAATCCCGCCATATTGAAGATTATTGCGCTCTCTATAATAAACAGAGTATATCCTTTGACTGCGACAAAGACGTAACTGCCGATGAACTGTTGCAGTCCGTGAAAAACGGCGGCGACGAAAAAGCACTTTGTGAATTGCTTTACAACTACGGCAAATATATGATGATTGCAGGAAGCAGAAAAGGCGGTCAGCCGCTCAATCTTCAGGGAATCTGGAACAATTCGGTCCGTCCGCCGTGGAGCAGTAACTACACGGTGAATATCAATACCGAAATGAATTACTGGGGCGCCTCCCGTTCGGGACTTTCCGAATGTGTGGAACCGCTTGTTCAGATGATTTACGAAACTTTGCAAAACGGCAGAAAGACTGCGCAGGTCAATTACGCATGCAAAGGCTTTGCCTGCAATCACAATGTGGATTTATGGCGAAAAACACCTCCGGTTCAAGGAGATGCCAACTATATGTTCGCCCCTCTTTGCGGCATCTGGCTTTCCAACGAAATTTACGCGCACTATAAAAACGGTTTCCTCGGTGAGTATGAAGATAAAATCAAAGAAATTGTCACCGAGTCTGCAAGATTTGCCTGTGATTTTCTTGTTATGCATGAGGGCAGGTATGTCATCTGCCCATCGCCGTCGCCTGAAAATGTTTTTATGCAAAACGGAAAAAGATGCAAACTGGATTACGCTTCGGCATTCGATATGGGTCTTGTCAGACAGGCATTTCAAAACGCGCTTGCGCTTTCGGCTGATGAAGAACTGAAAGCAGAGATAAAAGAAAAAACACCGCTTCTTTATCCTTTTAAAGAGGGCAAGAACGGTATCTGCGAATGGCACAGAGAGTTTGAAACGCCCGAAAAGGGACACCGTCATTTTTCACCGCTTTATGCTTTTTATCCGGGAAATATAATCGGATTTAACAATAATCCCGAACAGACAAAATGGGTCAAAAAGCTGTTTCATTATCGTATGGGTCATTCATCTCAGTATATCGGCTGGTCGGCGGCCTGGGCAATCTGTATTGCGGCAAGACTTCGGGACGGGGAAACTGCAAGATCGGTAATCAGAAGTATGCT
>JBJFHW010000325.1:0-1619 GCA_051893965.1 Acutalibacteraceae bacterium | reverse complement strand
ATAAAGTATAATCGAAATTGAAGTTATGGGAACAGCTTTTAAAATCTGATAGGTCGATTTTTCATCGTTGATTTTACCGATTCCGCTGACAAGTTCATAATATGCGGGAATGAGCAAAAAGATCAGCCATGTGGGGTGCCATTTGTGAGTCAGCACACCGATGAAAATGTAAACGATAGTGATTACAAGCGGAAAAGGAAATTGCAAAAGTTTCTTTTTCATATCTATCACCCTTTTTTTATTTCGTTAAAAATCAATTTTTTCTTCAATATAGCTTTCAAGCTCAGAAATCGGCATACGCTCCTGCTTCATGGTGTCGCGGTCACGAACCGTTACGCAGCCGTCTTCAAGGCTGTCAAAGTCATATGTAATGCAAAACGGTGTTCCGATTTCGTCCTGACGGCGGTATCTTTTACCGATTGAGCCGGCGTCATCAAAATCTATGTTGAACTTCTTGGAAAGAGCCGTATAAACTTCCAATGCTTTGTCGCTGAGCTTTTTGGAAAGCGGCAGAATGGCGGCTTTAAACGGAGCAAGAGCCGGATGAAGTCTGAGAACCACTCTTGTGTCGTTCTTTTCTGCATCAACAACCTCTTCGTCATAAGCATCACAAAGGAACGCAAGCGCAACTCTGTCTGCACCCAAGGACGGCTCAATAACATAAGGCAGGTATTTTTCGTTTGTGACAGGGTCAAAATATTCAAGGCTCTTGCCCGATGTGGTCTGATGCGCATTCAGGTCAAAATCCGTTCTGCTTGCAACACCCCAAAGTTCGCCCCAGCCGAACGGGAAAAGGAATTCAAAGTCTGTTGTTGCATTTGAATAATGGGAAAGTTCTTTTTGTTCGTGGTCGCGAAGCTTAAGATTTTCTTCTTTCAGACCCAATGACAAAAGAAAGTTTTTGCAATAATCTTTCCAATATGCAAACCATTCGAGTTCTGTTCCCGGTTTGCAGAAAAATTCAAGCTCCATCTGTTCAAATTCGCGGATTCTGAAAATGAAGTTGCCCGGTGTGATTTCGTTTCTGAAAGACTTGCCGATCTGGCAAACACCGAAAGGAACTTTTTTTCTTGTTGTTCTTTGAATGTTGAGGAAGTTTACAAAAATTCCCTGCGCGGTTTCGGGACGAAGATAGATTTCATTTTTTGCGTCCTCCGTAACGCCCTGGAACGTTTTAAACATCAGATTGAATTTTCTGATGTCGGTAAAATTGCAGGCGCCGCATTCGGGGCAAACAATGTTGTTCTTTTTTATGTAATCGGACATTTCTTCAAAAGACCAGCCGGCAGGATTGACACCGGTGTCTTCAATCAGCTTGTCTGCTCTGTGACGGGTTTTACATTCCTTGCAGTCCATGAGCGGATCCGAGAAGCCGCCGACATGACCGCTTGCAACCCAAACCTGCGGATTCATAAGAATTGCACTGTCAAGACCGACATTATACGGATTTTCCTGAACGAACTTTCTCCACCATGCTTTTTTAACGTTGTTTTTGAATTCAACACCGAGAGGACCGTAATCCCATGAGTTTGAAAGGCCGCCGTAAATTTCGCTGCCCGGGTAAACAAAACCTCTGCCCTTGCAAAGGCTGACGATTTTTTCCATTGTTTTTTCTGTGT
>JBJFHW010000324.1:0-7362 GCA_051893965.1 Acutalibacteraceae bacterium | reverse complement strand
AAGACGGTAGCCACGCTTATGAAGGCCGTAACCGGTTGTGTCAATCAGAAGACTTACCTTGTTTTTCATGATTGAAAACTGAATCTGATAAACCGGCCCTGTTTCATCAAACCATGAAACACCGTATTTTGTTTTAAGCCGTTCAACAACAGCTTTTTTGATAATCGACTGGCAGTCGCTGACAGAAAAAAGAGCCGAATTCAGGCTGTAACCCTTTACCGGGAAAGCGTCATATTCACCGATCCAGTTTTCCCACGGCAGTGATTTTGTTCCCTGAAAAAGCTCTTCAAAGCTCAGTGCCTCAAAAGAACCGACAAGAATTTGAATACGTTCGGCATATCTTGAACAGATGTTTGCTCTTGCAAGAATATGTTCATCACCGCTGAAAAGCACTCTTCCGTTTTCAGCAACAACATTTTCTGCTCCGAGTTCTTTCATTTCATCACTGATAAGTTTTTCGAGCCCGAGCAGACATGGAATTACAAAATTTATTTTCATGAAAATCTCCGTGCAGAAAAAAGATAAAATTTCCGATGCTGCATCCTTTCCTGTTTTGGCTAAAAAATCGGCGGCAGACTCACCTGCCGCCGATATATTTTATCACACTGATCAATTAAAATCAATCATCACTCGGAATAATCAGTCCATATCCGCCGTCTTTTCGCGCATAAACAACACAAATTTTGTCATTGGCACTGTTCACAAACATATAGAACTGATGATCAAGAAGATTCATTTGCAAAATTGCTTCATCAACACTCTGCGGTTTGAGCGAAATCTCTTTTGAACGAACAACATCATAGTCGTCCTCCGGTTCAAATGTGTCAATGGCATCAAAGGGGGCAAATGCTTCCTGATGAAGGCGTTTTTCAACCTTCGTTTTGTTTTTGCGGATCTGACGAATAAGTGAATCAACACAGCGATCAAGCGCTTCATTCATATTTACGGCACGTTCCTGAGAGCGGAAAAACATTCCGTTATAAAAAATCGTCACTTCAACAATCTGAACGTTTTTTTCAACCGTAGCAGTTATTTTTGCTTCGGCATCAGAATCAAAAAATTTTTCAAGCTTCTGAAGCCTTTTTTCTGCTCTTTCTTTGAACGAATCTCTTGGCGTGCATTTTTTGCCGATAACTGTTATTTTCATAACGTCATCTCCTTTCTTGTGTTAAAAAACCAAAGTTCCTGGTTCTTTTTACGATTATATTATAGCATAATTAAATATAAAAATAAAGACTTTCAGTTAAAAATTTATGAAATAATACCAATAAATCAGTAAATTGACCTTTCTGATACGCGGAAAGATTTGTTTTCACAGTCAATTAAATATAAAATGAATTCCATTGTTTTTTTGTTGTTTTTAATTGTGAAAAGTGATATGATATATTTAAAATTTCAAAGGAAGTATAATAATGAATGATGAATTGAATTTTAAAAACGGCAAATTTAAAATTATGCAGATTGCCGATACACAGGAAAAAGTTCAGGTTAATCCCGATACAATAAAACTGATACGTCTTGCCGTTGAGCGTGAAAAGCCTGATCTTGTTGTTTTCACCGGCGATCAGATCATGGGGTATTCTTCGTCTTTTAAAAAAGATGCTATGAACGCTGTTGAAAGAACGGTCAAAGAAATTATAAAGCCGATTGCCGAAAATAACATTCCCTTTTGTGTCACTTTCGGAAATCACGACAGAGACTGCGGTATTGATAACAACACTCAGATGAACAAAATTTATAAAAAGCTGCCGGGATTCATTTGCGGTGAATGTGCGAATGATTATGACACGGGAACATATTCTCTTCAAATTAAAAGTTCCGACAAAAGCAAAATCGCGTTTAATCTTTACATAATTGATTCAAACGCCAAAGAGGCAAACGGGGTATATTCACCCGTCAGAAAAGAACAGGTTGAATGGTACAGAAACGAAAGAGAAAGGCTGAAAAATGACTGCGGAAGCTATGTTCCTTCCCTTGTTTTTCAGCATATTCCCCTGCCCGAGTTTTATGATATAATCAAACGCTGTTCGAGGTTCAAAAAAGGAGCTGTTGAAGCCTTTTATTCGCACAGCAACGAATTTTATGTTCTTGATGATGAAACGATCCGAAACGGCGGTTTCATGCACGAATCACCCGCCGCTCCTGACATCAACAACGGCGAATTTGAGGCAATGAAAGAAAAAGGTGAAGTTCTCGGAATTTTTGTCGGGCATGACCATATAAACAGTTTTTCAAAAAAGCTTGACGGAATCGTACTCGGTTATACACAAGGCTGCGGTTTTAATACATACGGTCCGGGTGCACAGCGCGGAGTCAGAATTTTTGAACTTGATGAAAGCGATTTATCCTCCTTTTCAACCCGAACGCTAACTATGAACATGCTTTGCCATCATTTCAAGCCGTCGGAGCCCGCCAAAGAATTTATATTAACACATTCTCCGTCTTCCGTGAAACAAATTAAGGGGATTGTAATTAAAGCACTTGCAGGCTGCAGCGCAATAGCTGCCACCGCTTTTATCCTTAAAAAATATATAGCAAAATAAAAAACAGGCTCTGCGAATTCCACATCAAAGAGCCTGCTTTCTTTATTTTATATAATTAAAAACGATCGTAACAATACCGATTACAATCAGCACACAGCCGGTTGCCCGGTTAAGCGTTTTTGCACTCGCTTTGTTTGCAAGCCTTGCAGCAATCTGTGCCCAAAGCAGTGTTGACAAAATGCAGAAAACAAGCGCCCAGATATCCGGCATTCCGCCGATGGCCATATGACTTAAAGAACCGGTAAGCGCCGTAAAGGACATGATAAAGACACTTGTTCCGACCGCGGTTTTCAATTCATATCCGAGTACGGTTACAAGCACAAGAAGCATCATCATTCCGCCGCCCGCGCCGACAAAGCCGCAGATAAAGCCGATCATCATTCCGCAAAGAACCGCCCTGATAACGCGCTGCTTCGGCGAAAGCTTTTCGTTCATTGATTCTTTTGTGGTCATAACGGGTTTGACAATGAATTTGACGCCGAGAAGAACCGTCATAAATGTTGAAAACATTCCCATTGTACCGCTGTTAAGAAAGCTTGAAACCCAGCTCCCGACCATTGTAAAGCACAGAACGGTCACCATCATAACAATTCCGTTTTTTATATCAAGATTTTTATGCTTTCCGTAAGTATAAGCGCTTGCGGCACTTGCAAGCACATCACTTGCAAGCGCTATACCGACGGCCTGATATGCAGGAATATCAAGAAAGGTTATGAGCATCGGACTTATCACAGCCGCCGCACTCATTCCCGCAAAGCCTGTGCCGAGACCGGCGCCGATGCCGGCTAGAAAACAAATGATGAATTTATATAACATTTCATGCACTTCCGAAACTTAATTCTTATTTTTTACTCACAGTGACTTTTACTGTATATCTTCCGTAAATCCAGCAATCGTCATATTTTTTGTTAACTACCGAAATGTTAGAAACATTCGCGGTTTGTGCACCGGTTTTATCCAAATCAAGCTGAGAAACATTGATTTCAATTTGCATATCTTCCGCTTTGATTTTATCTATACTGCTCTTCGGGCCAATAACCACAACATCTTTCAGACCGCTGCTTTTAAGGTCAACGGAATAATTGTAGCCGTCTGTCTGATTGAGAAGCACGACGCCGAAAGAGGTTTCATCAATCGTCTTTTTGGAATACGACGACAAATCAATTGTGACGCGGAAAGTTTTTTCATCACCCACAATCAAGGCTGACTTTGCATCATCAAGTTTAAAGGTAAATTCGTTAACATCGTTGCTTAAATTTCTGAAATCAATTGTGCCGCAGTTGAGTTCCTTATAATCTTCATCGTCCTCCTGAGCGCTGTATTTTATTTTTACCTCAGAGGGAGTTACTGTTATATCCGGCGGATTTTCCTTGAATTTTTCGGGCTCATTTATGAAACTTACCGTAACAGGAACGGTTTTGGATTTATAGACGGGGATGGTGATTGTTGCAGGATTCTTTTTGCTATCAACATCGATACAATTTACAAATTTCTTTCCCTTTTCCGAATCAACATCATAGGAGATTTCAGCGGTTATTTCTTTGGTTGCCGTTAACGGAAGCTCACTTTCATCAACTGACGCTTCAAAAAATACATTTTTAATTTTATCAACAACCGTTGCCGGGCCGCTCACATGAACCGTATTCATGGAAGCAACCGGCTCACCTGCCAGATACTCGCCGCTTGCAAGCTCAGTGATTTCTTTGTCGAGCTTCGCAATAACATTAATTTCCCTTTCACGGTAAATATCATAAAAAACCGTTATCTGAGACGGATTGATGCTCAGAACAGAAACTCCCGAAACGTTGGTTCTGGCAGTTAAAGTAACCGTTTTATATCCGACCGAATCAACATAAACGGGTGTAGCCTCAATGATTATGTTATCCTTTGAAAAAGAAGAGGAACTGATGTCATAGCTTTTTCCCGAAACTTCCACATCGAAAACTAGCGAATCTTTGTCAACAAAGGCAACATAGTCGCCTTCTTTTGAATTTAAAATCTTTGAAGAAATTGTAATATCATTTATTGTTCTTGCGCTGTTGTCGCTGAAATTGACCTTAACGGTTGTCCATAAGGCGATTGCAAGAAGAAATGAAAATATCAAAAGAAATTTATTGTTAAATAAAAGCCGTTCGAAAAAGCCCGTCTTATTTTTCATCTTTTTTTCTACCTCTCTTCTGTTGGGGCTCATTTTTATCGGATGTAAAGAAATGATTGAGCTTTTCAAGAAGCTGACCTTGCGTAACACCGGTTGTAAGAACACCGTCCCGGGCAACAGAAATCGCTCCGGTTTCTTCTGAAACAACAACAATAAGAGCGTCTGAATGTTCACTCATACCAAGTGCTGCACGGTGTCTTGTTCCTAGTTCTCGGTTAATTTGATTTTCGGTAAGCGGCAAAATACAGCCTGCACTGTTTATACGGTTATCTTTGATAATCATCGCACCGTCGTGAAGCGGCGCTTTCGGATAAAAAATATTTTCAATTACCGGAACAGAAATCGCGGCATCAACAACGCTTCCGGTTGCAATAATTTCACCGAGCGGACTTTTTCCCTCAAGAACAATCAGGGCGCCGACCTTTTTGTCGCTCATGTTTCCACAGGCTTTCACGATACTTGAAATGCTTGTCTGAACATTTTCGCTTAAAAAATCTGAATTTTTGGATAAAAACGGCAGTCTTTTAAAATCTCCCCGTCCGAAAGATTCAATTGCATGCCGGATCTCGGGCTGAAACAGTAAAACAAGAACAACAACAATATCACTGAACAATCGGCTGAATACATATGTGCTTGTTGACATCCCCAGAGCCGAAACAACAAGATAAACGATAACCAAAAAAACAAGTCCTTTGATCAGATGCATTGCCCTTGTTTGTCTGAACATTTTTATGCAGTAATAAAGGACGAGAGTAATCAGTAAAATATCAAGTATATCATTCCACCGTACTGAAGCGGCAAGCTTCAGTAAATTTTCACACAAGCTTTTAAAGAATACAACCATAAAGAACTGCCGCCGGCACAAGCCTGGACCACAAATTAAGCATCAGCCTGTGCATTCCCTTTCCGTATAAAATCAACTTTAAAAATCCGATAAAAAGAATCCGTTTAAATCATAAAACGCCTTAAACTTATAAATTATAATAATATATTCAAAGGTTAAAAAGTGATTAAAAGAATAAAATCAATCAGTAAAATTCATAATTACCAATCAAGGCGTACAAACAGATGAAAACATCATCTTTTGTACGCCGATATTTTATCGGTATCCTTTTTATTAATTTTAACATAAAAACGTGTCGTTTGAAAGTTTTTTTAGGCATAAAGACAAATAATTCATATCTTTTTTCGTCGTAAATAACCCCGGACTGATTCTTACCGTGCCGTATTCGGTTGTATCACAAGAATGATGAGCAAGATAAGCGCAGTGATAGCCTCCTCTGACAGCTATATTCATTTTGTCAAGCTTTTGCGCTGCAAGTTCGCTGTGCATATTCTTTATATTCAGCGACAAAACCGGAGCATGTGTTTCTCCGTGCATATTGTCATAAACTGTTATATTTTTCAGATTCTTCAGGTTGTTTTTTAAAATATCAATCAATTCATTCTCATGCTCAAGAATTTCACTGCTTTTCATTTTTTGAACAAAACATATTCCCGCAGAAAGTCCGCCTATTCCCGGCAAATTCAGTGTTCCGCTTTCATATCGGTCCGGAAGGTTTTCCGGCTGATTTTTATCAAGAGACATACTGCCCGTTCCGCCCTGTATCAACTCACCCGGCTTATTTTCACCGTTTAAAATCATCATTCCTGTTCCGAGCGGGCCGAACAGACCTTTGTGCCCCGGCAGGCAAAGAACATCAATATTGCTTTTCTTTAATTTTATCGGGAAAACGCCTGCCGACTGTGCCGCATCAAGCACAAAAAGTATACTGTGCTCTTTTGCAAGGCGCGAAATTTCTTCAATCGGAAGAACAGTTCCGAAAACATTGGAAACATGCGTGCAGATAATCATTCGGGTTTTATTATTCATGAGCTTTTTAAAGTTTTCAACCGTATTTTCATTGTTTTTAGGAACAACCGAAGCGACATCATATGAGATTATGCCGCGTTTTCTCAAGTTTTCCAGCGGACGCAAAACAGAATTGTGTTCAAGAGAAGATGTGATTACATGATCACCTTTTTTTAAAAGGCCGTAAATTGCAGTATTCAGTGATTCGGTACAGTTTTTTGTAAACACAACATTTTCAACATCACATTCAAAAAGCTGTGCCGCTTTTTCCCTTGCATCGTAAATGATTTTTCCGGCCGTTTGTGAAAGTTTATGACCGCCCCGCCCCGGATTTGCTCCGTTTCTTTGCGATGCAGCCATCGCCCGGATTACACTTTCGGGCTTCGGAAAGCTTGTTGCCGCATTGTCAAGATAAATCATCTTATTTCACCGAAGCTCTCAGCTCCCAAGTTCGGAATGTTTTCATCATTTATAATTTTTAAAGCCCGGTTTATATCAGAATTTGTAAAAAGAGCGTAGTTGCACCCTTCTTTGTGATTCGGATTGGGATTTCGTTTAAGAACCGCTGTTATTGAATGTTTTTTAAGAATACGAACGGCTTTTTCACCGTAAGTTGCATTTGAAAATTTTATATATATCATCTTTTCACCCCATAAAATTAGATTACTCTCATTTTCATTATATGACCTGCCCGTTAAGCTGTGCTGTTGGCAGTAATTTGTATTCTGCCTGTCTTATTTTAAAATTCATGAGGTTGTAGGTTTGTCAATGATGTGTTACAAAATTAGAAAACTTCACCGGAGTTGATA
>JBJFHW010000323.1:0-7411 GCA_051893965.1 Acutalibacteraceae bacterium | reverse complement strand
TCATAATTTTTATAAAATCAAGGTAATTTCCCGTTATTAATTACATAGTAAGGATTATAATAAGTTACGCCTCCATATGTAACTTTGTTACCGGAAAATGATGTAGCATAACCGTAATATCCTCCGCCGGTCCATAATGTGTCAACAAATGCAAAATGAAGATGAATTACATTATTTGCACTGCCTGTCTTGCCAACTACACCTATTTTACCTCCTTTTGATACTGATGAACCCTTTGAAACATTATATGAACTTAAATGAGCATAAAAACTGTAAATTGCTTTTCCACTGATTGTATGTTTTATAATAATATATTTACCGTTAGCTGAATTCGTTCCAACCGCAACAACGGTTCCGTTTGCAACAGAATAAATGTTACTGTCAGAATTTGAAGCATAATCAACTCCGATATGATAATTACGCGGAGCGGACATATAGCTCACTTTAGCGCCCCATTGTGTATATTTTGTATGGTAATTATTCATAGGATGCACAAGGGAAGTTGTTTTTGAACTCGGATAGCAGGTGCTGCAGCTTGAAACCTTTTTTGTTTCTCCTGTGTAGTAATAATAACCGCAGGAGCATTTTTTATAAACTCTGTGCGGGTGAGCGGCTTCATAACTCGTGGTGTAACTATGAGTATGACCAAAGGCTGATTTGCTTACCCAACAAATTCTGTATACATTCCCCGTCCACGGACAAAGCGTTTGATAATAGTTTCCTGATTCGCCGACAATATAGCAATTATCATTTACATAAGCATAACCAAGTCGTTTAGATAAATCTTTACGGCTATAGGCGGCTGTTTTTGTTGTTACTTTAAGTCTTTTCGGTGTGTATGATGTGTTGAGAAAATATGACAGCTTCGTGTATACTATTCGGCCATTACTATAACCGGACCAAGGAACTTTTGCCTTTACCCATCCGTTTGTATAAACGGCCTGAATTGTACAGTCGTCACTTGCATAAATATATCCTACTTTAGAACCGTTGATTGATGAATATGCAACTGCGGTTTTGTTTGAAGTTGAAAGAATATACCCTGTTATGTTTGATGTCGGATATTTTGTGTTTATTGTTGCCGCCGATGCACTGAACGGACAGCAGAAAATGACGGTCAAGATGCTGATAACTGCCAAAACAATGGCAACTGATTTTTTAACATTCATAATAATTGCCTCCTATTAAAAGTCAAGTGGTTAGAACCAACTTGCTGTATTTTTTTGTAATTATTGATAACCGAAAACGGTTATGTTTTGAGGGCAAAGCCCTCGTATTTTCAACACAGCTTATCTGTTTAGTTTATCCTACTTATTCTGCTTTGTCCCCAAAACTCTTCATTCAAACTCAATGCTTCATGACAATTTTCGCAGTATCGAACCTCATCGGTTGATACGACTATTTTTTACTTTTAAGCATTTTAATTAGACTAACCAGCAGTATTACAAATCCTAAGACCAAGACAACTATACCAATCATCAGCAAAGACTCGTTACTGCTTCGCCATATTGCCGACATGCTATTATATCCGTCTAATGTCATAAAAGCTCCGACTATCAAAAATATTACGCTTATTATTATTCCTGCCATAATCTTTCCTCCTTTTTTATAATTTTTTGCCGAACCCTCGGCGTGGATTTTTTGTTCACTTATAAAACATCATCTCCTCACAAATCATATACAGGCAGGAAAGCAAAATGCCTGTAATTTTGTTTGCCGCACAATTCACGGCGAATAATCATGGTATGTGCATGTTTTTATCTGTAATACAGATAACATAGAATATTATATCCGAAATACAGATGATTGTCAATATCTGTATTTCAGATGTTCTAAAATAATAGCGAGGTGATGAAAATGGTTTTCAAAAACGTTCGCGATTTAAGAGAGGACAACGACCTGAAACAGCGCGAAGTCGCCGCATATCTCGGCGTATCTCAAAATACCTACTCACAATATGAAAACGGAATAATTGCTTTTACAGACCAAGTTCTGATAAAGCTCGCCGACTTCTACGGTGTAAGCATTGACTATTTAACCGACCGCACAGATGAAAAAAAGCCCTATCCGAAGAAGAAATACTGATATGTATTATATATAAAATTATCTTCAAATTCTTTCATTTTTTGTATCTTTTACCTTGACATACCCCTCGAAAAAGCGTATATTGTGCTTAAGAGTAACAGTTTGTTAATAATTGCTCTACAAATTTTAAGGGGGTTTATTTATGTGGCAAAAAATTATTTCATTTTTCATGGCGATCTTTGCATTCTTTGCTTCCCTTTTAGGAATCGGCACAAAAGCCTCTGACAAGAGCTATATCTATCTGAATGAAAAATACGGCTCTGAAACAAGACAGGTTTATGACCTTTATATTCCGAAAAATGTGACCGATTCCAGATGCGGCCTTGTTCTGATGATTCACGGCGGCGCATGGATTTCCGGCGATAAAAAATCTTATACAGAAGATACTCTGAAATATGTTTCGGAAAGTCTCGGCATGGCTGCCGCAACAATGAATTACCGCTATATTTCCGAAACAACAGACATCAACGATATTCTTGACGACATTGAAAGCGTACTTGCTTCAATTAAGGCTAAAGGCGCCGAAAACGGCATTTCCATTGATAAGGTCATGCTTACCGGCTCTTCGGCAGGCGCACACCTTTCCATGCTTTATGCTTATTCAAGAAAAGACACCGCACCGATTGCTCCGGCCTGTGTTGTCAGCCTCTGCGGCCCGACGAACCTTGCTGATAAAAACTTTTATTACGGAAACAGCATGGGCGATACCGCTACTGTCTGTCAGCTGATGTCTTATGCCTGCGGCTACAACTTTGACGAAAGCACGTTTGACAGCGCCGCAGAATCTCTTGCAAAGGTTTCACCGCTGACCTATGTTGATTCAAACACGGTTCCGACCGCTTTTGCTCACGGAGAAAAAGACACCACCGTTCCTTATTCAAATGCACTTGAGCTGAAAGCCAAATTTGATGAATGCGGCGTCAAATATGATTTTGTCAGCTTCCCCAATTCCAGTCACAGCCTTGCCGACGACCCCGATTGCAGCAGTCAGATGAATACGCTCATGTTTGAATATGCGGCGGCATACGTCAAATAAAAGATAAAGAATAATTAAATCCCCATAAGGAAAATTTGCTTCCTTATGGGGATTGTTTTTTCATTTGATTTTTACGGATTTGACTGCACTGTAAGCTGAATTGACATAAGATGAACCGACTTTCTTGTTTGCAATCACTTTGATATAATACGTCTTGCCGCTTTTCAGCTTTGTGACGGTGAAATTGGTTTTGTTTGTTGAGCCGGCTTTCTGAAAGCCGCTGTTTTTGCTGATGCTGTAATAAACGGTATAACCGGTTGCGCCGGAAACCTTTTTCCAGCTGAGCACGGCTTTGTTTTTTCCGGCTGTAACCTTAACGGACGGTGTATCCGGCTTTGTGGCTGTTGTGAAAGCGGCAGAAGAAGCACTTTTCAGTTTTCCTGTTTTGTCAAAGGCAATCACTTTAAATTTATACGCTGTGCCTGCTTTCAGTTTCTTTATGACAGCCTTGTTTGAAGATACAGAGACTTTCTTTTCATATTGATTTGTTTTTGTGTTAAGCATATACACCGCGTAACTTCCGGCTCCGGACGATTTGCTCCACGAAAGAGTGACCGATGTTGTACTTTGTGAGGCTTTCATACCCGACGGCGCTTTCGGAACAATATTGTACGTCAGAGTTTTGCCCGATGTATAGTTGCCTTTAAAAGTAATTTTTATTTGGTGCGTCCCGACGCTTTTTAAGTCGCCGGAATAGCTTACGGTATAATACTTACTGCTGATGGTATTGCCTTTGCTGTCTTTTACCGTGACAGACGGCTTTTGCACCTTTGCGTTATAAACAAAGCTTGTTTTTGAAAGGCTGATTTTTGAAGCTTTATAAATTGTGGTTTCTTTGCTCACATGGGAGCAGACGGTGCAGGAAGTGACGGTTTTGCCGTCTTTTGCGGTTGTGGCCTTGGTGGTGGTTGTTTTATAGCTGTGCCCGGTTTTTGGAATTGGCGTAACATCAGCCGAAGCGCCGCAAAACACACACAAATGCGCTTGGCTTCCGTTTTTTGTGCAGGTCGGATTTTTCAAAACAACCCATTCGTCCGAATAGCTGTGACCGATCGGCAAAGCTTCTTTCATTTGCTTTTGTGAACAAACCGAACAGGTTCGTTCGTATATTCCGCTTTCTTCGCAGGTCAGCTTTTGAACTTCTTCCCAATTTCCGAAGCAATGACCGCTTGCTTTTTCCGTAAGATAAGTATAGCTGATATTGCAAACGCGGCATGTATAGACTTCAAAACCGTCGGCGGTGCAGGTCGGCTGTGTTTTTTCCACAACAAAGTTATGTTCTTTCATCGGGATTATCTGCGTTTTGATAACCGCCTTGCATTTTAAACATTCAATATACATGGAGCCGACATTTGCACAATCCGCTTCTTTATCGGTTATCCAATCCGACGGCGAATGCCCGGTCGGACTGATGGTTTGCGTTTGCAAATAACCGCAGCGCGAACAAAATTTTGTTTCTGTTCCCTCCTGCGTGCAAGTCGGAAGCTGCACGGTTTTTCCCTGATTCATATCGTGTCCGAGACTTTCAATTTTCTGCTGAGAAACCAGTATTTCACCGCAAACACTGCATTGAATGCCCTCGGTCCAACCTGAACTTGTGCAGGTTGGTTCAACTTTTTCAATCTTGCTTTCTTTGTGGCCTGACGGCGGTATTTCTTTTGTTTCGGTATAATCGCACCTTGAACAGCAGCATGTCTGAATACCGCTTTGCGTGCAGGTCGGCTGAACCGTTTCATGCCAGTTTTCCATGCTGTGACCAAGCGGTTGCAGAACTTTTTGTTCAGTCAGAATTTCTCCGCACACACTGCATTTTGTTCCCTGGCTCAGACCGGAACTTGTGCAAGTCGGTTCCATTCCGGGGTTCAGAACTTCTGAATGACCTGTTTTTTCAATTACGGTCTGCTCTTTTATTATTTCACCGCAAACCGAACAGTGTGCTCCCTGCGTCAGACCGCTTTTTGTGCAGGTGGGCAAAACGGCTTCATCAATGATTTCGTTGTGTCCGGTCGCACTTTCCGTTATTTCTGTGTAACTTTCGCCGCAGACTGAGCAGGTATATGTTATGTAGCCGTCCGACGTACAGGTTGCGGCAGTTACGGTATTTACATAATCATGTCCGTTTGCTTTGATCGTCTGCGTTTCAATTACGGTTTTGCAAACAACACATTCCATGTGCCTTGTTCCCGTGTTTACGCAGTCCGGCTGAGAATCGGTTATCCACTGCGACAAAGTATGACCGGTCGCTTCCAGATCCAGTGTAATAAAATAATCACAGTGCGAACAGTATTTGATTTCTGTTCCGTTTTCAAAGCAAGTCGGCTCTTTTTGAACAATCCAGTCACCCATGCTGTGACCGATCGGCACAACAGGTTCCTGTTCTTTTAATATTTCACCGCAAACCGAACACGCAATTCCCTGCGTTAAACCGCTTTGGGTGCATGACGCGGCAACCGCTTCAATTATCTTTTCCGTGTGCCCGTTTGCGGGAATTTCAGAAGTATAGCTTTCTCCGCAGGTGCAGGTAAACTTTTTCATTCCCTTTTCGGTACAGGTCGGCTCAATAATTACGGTTTCCAAAAAGCAATGAACATGCTGTGTTTCAGCCTTTGCAAAAAGGATAAAATTCTCTTTAATTTGCGGCATAGCTGATATGAGCGTTAAAAGCACAAGAAGAATTGCAGCCGATTTTTTCAGCCTCTTCATTTAATTTTCTCTTCCTTTTTAAAAAGGCACGATTATCATTTAACCATGCCTTAATCATGATTTTTAATCCTGAGAAGCAGCTTCTTCTCTCTTCTTTTGGTTTTCAATAACCGTTGCGGTTATTTCGTCCATGAATTCGCCGTGAAGCTTGAACTTCTTCGTGAAGATAATCAGTGAAATGATGAACAGAACCGGCGGAATCACAACAAGCATAATGGTGATTGCGGTTTTTGCCGACTGCGGATTGTTGCTGTGTAAGTTTCCGTCATAACCGGAAATTCCGAGTGAAGCAAACAAAATGATTGTCTGAAGCGTATAGGCCATTTTCTGAAGGAAGCCCTTCATGGAGAAGGTGATGGACTCTGCGCGGAAACCGAGTTTGACTTCGCCGTAGTCAACAATATCGGCAAGGAAGACTGTTTGTGCAATGAACATGGAAGCAATTCCGATAGCGCCGATGATATAGAAAATATCCATCAGAAGAAGCTGACCGCAGAATGCGCAGACTGCCATTCCGACATAACCTGCCGCCGCAACTCCGAGCGAAACCTGATAGGCTTTTCTCTTGGACATATATTTTTGAAGAATCGGAAGAAGCAAAAGTCCGACGGTTGAACCGATTGCGGAACTTGTGCTGAAAAGCGACTGTTTGTTCGGATCGCCGACAACAACATCGAAATAATAGGTTGCAACACCCGAAGTCAGATACCAGCCGGCATTGGAAATCATGGCAAACAGCATGAAAACAAGAAGCTGATCGTTTGATTTGAAAATCTGAAGCGTCTTTTTGAATGAGAACTTTTCTGCCGAAGCAGTTGTAATGCGTTCTTTTGTTGAACCGACGCAGACACTTGCAAAAAGAATCAGACAAACGGCGCAAACAACGGCACAAATCAGATAGCTTCGTGCATCGTGAACCTTGACGGTTTCACCGGTCTGCGCATCAATTGACTGCGTTGTGCTGACAGCCGTCATAAGAAGCGGTGCACCGATTGTTACAATGCCCTGACCGAGACCGGAGAAAGCTCTTGCAACGGTTGAAAGCAGGCTTCTTTCTTTCGGGTCGCTTGTGAACGAGGGAACCATTGACCAATAAGGAATATCGGCAAGGGTGTTCGTCATGCCCCAGAGTATATATGCAATCGCAACATACACGCAAAGTCCGACGCCGCTAAGATGAAGCGGATTGCTGAACAGGAACACAAGCACAACGGCATTCAAAAATGCGCCTGTGATAATCCACGGACGGTATTTACCCATTTTTGTGTGCGTGTTATCAACAATTGTTCCCATCATCGGGTCGTTGATTCCGTCCCAGATTCTTGCAATCGGGGTCAGAATCAGCAGGAAAGAAGATTTCATTCCGAGAACATCTGTCAGATATTTTGCAAGGAATGAATAAAACATTCCGTAGCTCAGGTCAAGACCGATTGCTCCGACGCCGTAACCGAGCTTTCCTTTGATAAATTTCAGTGCGTTCATATTTCCGCTCCTTTAAACATTATTGCTTTTTATTTTACAAAAAAATCCGCCGATAGTCAATAACATAAGAGACAATCGGCGAAGAATTTTAGTTTTTTATCCTTA
>JBJFHW010000322.1:0-7418 GCA_051893965.1 Acutalibacteraceae bacterium | reverse complement strand
AAAAATCTCTTTTCGGGGAATACCGGACTTGACAATGGCATTGCCGACTTCTTCTTCGTTAAAATAGCTTTGTGCGGTGTCAATGGAGCGATAGCCGACTTTGAGCGCATCAAGAACACAGCGTTCACATTCCTCTTTTGTGACCTGATAGACACCGTAGCCGAGCTGAGGCATCTGAACGCCGTTTGATAAAGTAACATACTGCATAAAATCAATCTCCTTTATAATTATTTAAGTTTATCATATTCGCTGTCGGAAACAGGCTCGCACCATTCATTGCTGCCGCCCTCTGCCGGAACTTCCAAAGCAAGATGCGAAAACCAGCTGTCATGTGCGGCGCCGTGCCAGTGCTTGACTTCGGCAGGAATGTTCACAACATCACCGGGCAAAAGCTCAATTGCGTCCTTTCCCCATTCCTGATAGTACCCTCTGCCTGAGGTGACAATCAGAATTTGTCCGCCGCCGCTTTGCGCATGGTGAATGTGCCAGTTGTTGCGGCAACCCGGCTCAAATGTTACATTGAAAATTGTAATCTGCTTGTCGGATAGCACTTTCAGATAGCTTTGACCGGAAAAGAACTGCGCATAAGCGTCATTCGGCTCACCGATCGGAAAAATATTTTCGTTCATTATGAAATCCTCCTTGACTGAATGAAAAAATCAGTGTATTATTTAAGTGTAAATCAATTATATAAGTTAAACCTAACTTTAAGTCAAGCGATTTTTCAAAGTTTTTTTATTTTTTTCGGAGGTTTTTATGCTTTATACAGTCGGAGAAATGGCAAAACGCCTTTCGGTTCAGCCGTCCACACTCAGATATTATGATAAAATGGGCTTACTGCCGTTTGTTGAACGCTCAAGCGGCGGAATCAGAATGTTTAAAGACAGCGATTATGAGTGGCTTCAGATCATCGGCTGTCTGAAAAAAACAGGGATGCAGCTTACGGATATAAAACGCTTTATTGAAATGGCAATGCAGGGTGATGAAACCATTGATGAGCGTTTGAATCTTATCATTAAGCAAAAGCAGGCGGTTAAAGAACAAATTGATGAGCTGAATGAAACGCTGAAAGTTCTTGAATTTAAACAGTGGTATTATGAAACGGCAAAACAGGCAGGAACAACCGAAGTACCGAACAATATTGCCCCCGAAGATCTGCCGGAAAATCTGCGTGAAACCCGAAAAAAGCTTCGCGGAGAATAAGACTATATAAACAAAACAGCGTAAAAAGCAATCTGACTTTTAACGCTGTTTTATTATTTCTATGTTACTGATTATTTGATAATGCTTACACCGGTCATTTCTTCGGGCTGGGGAAGATTCATAGTTCTGAGCATTGTCGGAGCAATATCGCAAAGCTTTCCGCCCTCGCGAAGCTCACAGGGATAGCCGACAACAACAAACGGAACAGGGTTCGTTGTGTGTGCAGTAAACGGTGTTCCGTCTTCTGCAACCATCTTGTCTGCATTGCCGTGGTCAGCGGTGATCAGCATAACGCCGCCCATATCCGCAACGGCCTCGGCAACCTTGCCGACGCAGGTGTCAACCGCTTCAACAGCAGCCTTTGCCGCGTCAAAAACGCCTGTGTGACCAACCATGTCACAGTTTGCAAAGTTCAGAATGACTGCATCATATTTTCCGCTTCTGACGGCTTGCGTGACCTTATCGGTAACTTCATAGGCACTCATTTCCGGCTGCATATCATAGGTCGGAACTTTCGGAGAAGCAACAAGAATTCTGTCCTCGCCGTCATATTGCTTTTCAACACCGCCGTTGAAGAAGAATGTTACATGAGCATATTTCTCGGTTTCGGCAATTCGAAGCTGCGTTTTGCCGTTCTTTGACATATATTCGCCGAAAGTATTTTCAAGTGATTCGGGCTTGAAAGCAACATGAACGTTCGGCATGGTTGCATCATATTGCGTCATGCAAACATAATAAAGAGGGAAGAAGCCGTTCTTTCTTTCAAAACCGGAAAAAGCTTCATCAACAAAAGTTCTTGTGATTTCTCTTGCTCTGTCGGGACGGAAGTTGAAGAAAACAACACTGTCGTTCGCTTTAATGGTTGCGTTCTCAGCGCAAACAGTGGGAAGCACAAATTCATCGGTGAGGTTTTTGCCGTCTTCATCAACGGTTTCATAGGAAGCCTTGATTGCGGCAACGGGGTCTGCATTTTTGATTCCCTCGCCATAAACCATTGCGGCATATGCTTTCTGAACTCTTTCCCAACGGTTGTCTCTGTCCATGGCATAATATCTGCCCATTACGGTTGCAACCTTGCCAACGCCGATTTCATCAAGCTTTTTGACTGTTTCGGCAACATAATCTGCACCCGAAGCAGGCGGTACGTCTCTGCCGTCAAGGAAGCAGTGAACATAAACATCGTTTACACCCATCTTTTTGGCAAGTTCAACGATCGCATACATGTGTGTGTTGTGGCTGTGAACACCACCGTCACTCATAAGACCCATAAGGTGAAGGGCAGAGGAGTTCTTTTTGCAGTTTTCCATTGCGCCGACAAGGGCTTCGTTTTCAAAAAAGTCGCCGTCGCTGATGGATTTTGTGATTCTTGTAAGCTCCTGATAAACAACGCGGCCGGCACCGATGTTAGTGTGTCCGACTTCGCTGTTGCCCATCTGTCCGTCAGGCAGACCGACGTCCATTCCCGAAGCGCCGATATAGGTCATCGGGTTTTCTCTCATCAGTTTGTCAAGATTGGGTGTATTGGCAGCAGCGATTGCGTTGCCGTAATCAGACGGATTTTTTCCGAAGCCGTCCATAATGCAAAGTAAAACAGGTTTTTTCATAAGTTTATCAACCTTTCTTATTGAAATTAAGGACTGCCGTGAAGCAGCCCTTAAAAGTTATTGTTTTATTATTTGCTTGCCGCTTTAACAATGATTGAGAAGTCTTCGGTTTTAAGAGAAGCGCCGCCGATAAGACCGCCGTCAACATTAACCTTTGAAAGAAGCTCGTCAGCGTTTTTGGCGTTCATGGAGCCGCCGTACTGAACGGTTACGGATTCGGCAGCTTCTTTGCCATATGCTTCTTCAATTGCCGCACGAACAAAGCCGTTGCCCTCGTCAGCCTGGTCAGCCGTTGCCGTAACACCGGTTCCGATTGCCCAGACGGGTTCATAAGCGATGATTACATTTGCAAGCTGTTCCTTTGTAACATTGGTAAGTGCCATTTTGGTCTGATATTTCAGAAGAGTTTCTGTATAGCCGAGTTCTCTTTGCTCAAGTGTTTCACCAACGCAGATGATGGCTTTGAGACCTGCGTTCAAAGCAGCAAGAGAACGAAGGTTTACTGTCTGATCGGTTTCGCCGAAATAGGTTCTTCTTTCGCTGTGGCCGATAACAACATAGTCAACGCCTGCTTCTTTGAGCATTTCAGCCGAAACTTCGCCGGTGTATGCGCCGGAAGCTTTGAAGTGAACGTTTTCAGCGCCGATTTTGATGTTTGAGCCTTTTGCAGCTTCTGTTGCAGCAGCGATGTCAATGAACGGAACGCAAAGAACAACTTCGCAGTCAGCGCCTGCAACAAGAGGTTTAAGCTCGTTGATGAAAGCGGTTGTTTCAGAAGGTGTTTTGTTCATTTTCCAGTTGCCGGCAATAACGGTTTTACGAACGGATTTATTCATGGTAATGACTCCTTTGTATTAAAATTAAGTTACTGAAATTTAATTATTTGTCGTTCAGAGCAATAACACCGGGAAGATCCTTGCCTTCAAGGAATTCAAGGGAAGCGCCGCCGCCTGTTGAAATGTGGCTCATTTTGTCTGCAAAACCGAGTTTTGCAACAGCCGCTGCTGAATCTCCGCCGCCGACAATTGAAATTGCGCCGCTTTCTGCGATAGCAGTTGCAACAGCGATGGTGCCGTTTGCAAAGTTCTTCCATTCGGAAACGCCCATCGGTCCGTTCCAGATAACAGTGCCTGCGCCTTTGATTGCATCGGCAAAAATTTCGCTTGTTTTCGGTCCGATGTCAAGACCCATCCAGCCGTCGGGAATGTCGTCTGAATCAACAACCATGTGCTCTGTGTTTTCGTCATATTCCTTGCCGACAACGTTGTCAACCGGGATAAGGAAGTTTACGCCCTTGTCTTTTGCAAGCTTCATCATGTCTTTTGCAAGGTCAAGCTTGTCCGCTTCGCAGATGGAAGTGCCGACGCTGTGTCCCTGAGCGGCAAAGAAAGTATAAGCCATGCCGCCGCCGACAATGAGGGTGTCAACTTTATTGATAAGGTTTGTGATAACGCCGATTTTGTCTGAAACCTTTGCGCCGCCGAGAATGGCAACAAGCGGTCTCTTCGGATTTTCAAGAGCGCCGCCGATATATTCAAGTTCCTTTCTGATCAGGAAGCCGCAAACAGCGGGAAGATAGTCTGCAACACCGGTTGTTGAGCTGTGTGCTCTGTGTGCGGAACCGAAAGCGTCGTTGACATAAATCTCTGCAAGAGAAGCGAGAGCCTTTGAAAATTCAGGGTCGTTCTTGGTCTCTTCTGCATGGAAACGAACGTTTTCAAGAAGCATAACTTCTCCCTCTTTGAGAGAAGCGGCAAGAGATTTTGCGCTTTCGCCGACAACATCTTCTGCCATTTTTACTTCGATTCCGAGAAGCTCACCAAGTCTTTTGGCAACAGGAGCAAGAGAAAATTCGGGATTAAATTCACCCTTAGGTCTGCCGAGATGTGAGCAAAGAATAACCTTTGCGTTGTGGTCAAGCAAATATTTGATTGTGGGAAGTGAAGCGACGATTCTTTTATCGCTTGTGATTACTCCGTTTTCCATTTTAACATTGAAATCGCAGCGAACAAGAACTTTTTTGCCGCTTACGTCAATGTCTTCAACAGATTTCTTGTTAAGTACATTCATCATGTCTTTTTCTTCCTTTCGATACTTGTCGTATTATTGTATATAAAATAACCAAAAGCCATTTTATAACAAGTGTGCGTTTTTTTCAAGTGTTTAGCCATAAAAAATAAGTATAACGCAATGTATTATTTAATATATCGTCAAAACTTGTCGCTTATTTTTTGGAAAGCAGCTGTTCAAACGGATTATAGCGGTCTTCTTTATCATTTTGCTGTTTTTTCAGATAATTGAGAACATCGCGTTTGTTGGCACCGCCGCTGTTTTTGCGTTCTTCAAAAGATGAAAGCTTTTCTCTGTAACCGCATTTGCAATAGAAGGATTTTTTGTCACCCTCGCCGCGAAGCTCCATTTTTTTGTGGCACTGCGGACATCTTGCGTTGGTAACGAGACTGAGAGATTTGCGATAGGAACATTGTCTGTCCTGGCAAACAAGCATCTTGCCTTTTTTGCCGTTGACTTCAAGAAGATATTTTCCGCATACCGGGCATTTTTCTTTTGTCAGGTTGTCATGAACATACTGCTTGTCGTCTTTGATTACCATGGAAACAAGAGATGAAGCATAGCTTCTGATTTCCTTTATAAAGTTATTCTTGTCCGCTTTTCCTTTGCTTATATCCTGAAGCTGATCTTCCCATTTTGCGGTAAGCTCAGCCGAGCGCAAATCTTCGGGAACAATTTTGATAAGCTGTTCGCCCTTTGCGGTCGGCCTTATTTCTTTGCCGACGCGTTCAACCGAAAAATTATCAAAAAGCTTTTCGATAATATCGGCTCTTGTTGCCGGCGTACCCAGACCGCTTGTTGAAGAAATGACCTGTTTGAGCTTTTTGTCGTCAATCTGTTTTGCGGGGTTTTCCATCGCCGAAAGCAAGGTCGCTTCGGTATATCTTGCAGGCGGTCTTGTTTTGCCGGTTGTAATTTTGAGATTTAAAACGGGAAGCTTCATGCCTTGCTTCATCGGCGGCAGATTCTGATCCTTGTTTTCGGCTTCTTCGTCCTCGTCCTCATCGCTCAGTGTGCCGTAAACCTCTTTCCAGCCGCTGTTGATGACGGTTTTGCCTTTGGCATAAAAGCTTTTGTCACCGATGTTGATTGTCAGCTTGACCTCTTCATATTTGAATTCGGGCATCAGAACCGCAAGAAAGCGCTTGACAACAAGGTCGTAAATGTTTCGCTCGTCATGCGTAAAGGAAGAAAAATCCTCACGCTGTTCGGTCGGGATAATGGCATGATGATCTGTTACTTTTTTGTTGTTAACAATATATTTTGTGCTCAGCGGATTTCTTGCAAGATTCATTGCCGTTTTTTGAAAATTGCCGACTGCAACGCTTCGGAGCCTTTCGGGAATGGTTGCAACAACATCGTCGGTGATATATCTTGAATCCGTTCTCGGATAGGTCAGAACCTTGTGTCTTTCATAAAGGCTTTGCATCAAAGAAAGCGTTTGCTTTGCCGTATAGCCGAAAATTTTGTTTGCATCTCTCTGAAGCTCCGTCAGGTCGTATGCGGCAGGCGGTGCCTGCGTTTTTTGCGTTTTTTCAACCGAAACAATAACCGCTTCTTTGTTTTTCAGTTCACCTGCAATTTTTTTAACGAATTCTTCGTCTGAAAATCGGGTATTGTTTTTGCTGTCCCGGAATGTGGCTTTGAAATCCTTGAAAACCGCAGTCAGACCGTAATAATCTTTCGGTTTGAAGGCTCTGATTTCTTCTTCTCTTTGAACAATCATGGCAAGTGTCGGTGTCTGTACTCGTCCGGCGGAAAGCTGTGCATTATGCTTGCAAGTCAGCGCACGGGTAACATTCAGTCCGACAAGCCAGTCCGCTTCGGCTCGCGCCTGAGCGGAAGCATAAAGATTGTCATATTCCTTTGCAGGCTTCAGGTTTTCAAAGCCCTGCTTGATGGCACGGTCGGTCTGAGAGGAAATCCAGAGTCTGAACGCAGGCTTTTTGAAGTGCGCTTTCATCATGATCCATCTTGCAACAAGTTCGCCCTCACGGCCTGCGTCCGTTGCAATAATCAGCTTGTCAATGTCGCTTCTTGCCATCAGCGAAGAAACGGTTTTAAACTGCTTTGCGGTCTGCTTGATAACCACAAGCTTCATTTTTTCCGGAAGCATCGGAAGCGTTTCAAGCGACCAGGTTTTATATTTGTCGCTGTATGCTTCGGGGTCGGCAAGGGTAACAAGATGACCGAGTGCCCATGTGATCACATATTTATCGCCCTCAATAAAACCGCCGCCGGTCTTTTTGGCGCCGAGAACCCTTGCAATATCTCTTGCAACAGACGGTTTTTCGGCAAGAACAAGTGCTTTTGACATATTTATTCTTCTCCCTTCGCTTCAAGAATATAAGTGGTATCCAGAGTGATCATGCAGGAAGCGACGATAATTTCTTCTGCGCTTACGGAACCGATCATATCCGAAAGCTCTTTCGGCGTTAAATAAGCCGAACTGAGGCTGAAGCTCAGCAGCCATTTGGAAAGCCTGCTGACATTTTCTTCGGTCAAGGAAAGATAGTTCTGAGCAAGCTTTTTTGCTTTGAA
>JBJFHW010000321.1:0-7422 GCA_051893965.1 Acutalibacteraceae bacterium | reverse complement strand
ACTGCCCGAGCCGGAAGCAGAGCAAAAAGGAGTAAAGTTTTTTGGCAAGCACCGCCCGCATGATCACGCGGAACAAAATTAGCCTACTTTTAAATTTCACCCGCGAATAATATGTTATTTCTCAGGCGACTTGACAAAGTGTAGTTATGTGGTATAATAAAAATACAAGAGAGCACTGCGATAAGCGGTTTGCTCCAATTTTGCGACATTAAGAAACACCGCGATATGGAAGCTGGCGGTGTTTCTTAATTTTTATGTTAAAAAATTAAGTGTTTGCTTATTTGTTTTTATTACTAAAAACTTCGTAGCAAAGTGATACGATTGCGACAATCATTGTCATGAACAATATAAGTTCGGATAATGTTATCATTTGTATCACCTCCCTTACGGGAGCAAACCGCCTATCCGTTATAACAGCACTCTCTCGGCAGTCATTTGACTGCGTTTGTATTATACAAATTTATTGTTATTTTGTCAAATTTCGTCAAAACAAAAACCGCACCCTGTCTCTTGACAAAGTGCGGCAAGCACCGCTTGCATGATCACGCGGGACAGAAAACAGCCGATTTTAAAATTTCACCCGCGAATGCAGTGTTATTCCTCATTCGGCTTGACAAAGTGCAGATATGTGGTATAATAAAAACACAAGAGAGCACTGCGATAAGCGGTTTGCTCCAATGTTGAAGTGTTAAGAAACACCGCGACTTTGGAAGGTTTGGCGGTGTTTCTTAATTTTTATGTTTAAAAATTAAGTGTTGTTACTCTTTCTATTTGAAGATTTCGTAACAAAGTGATACGATTTCAACAATTAAAGTTAAGAGCAAAATAAGCTCTGTTAATGTTATCATCGTTATCACCTCCCTTACGGGAGCAAACCGCCTACCGTTATTTACAGCACTCTCTTGGCCGTCATTTTGACTGCGCTTGTATTATACAAATTTATTGTTATTTTGTCAAATTTCGTCAAACCAAAAACCGCACCCTGTCTCTTGACAAAGTGCGGTTTTATTGATATGTACTGTAACTTTATCTGAATTGGCTCATTCTTTTGCGTCTTCAACAGCCTCTGTTTCAGAAGCTGCAATTGCTTTTTCAGCTTCTTCAGCGTTGAGTCTTGCCTGACGGACATGCGCATAAATCGGTTCCAGTCTTTCTTTTGTTAACGGATAAGCAAACTGCATCAGTACGAAAACAAGGGTGTAAACAATCATCGGAATGAGGGTGCATACAAAAAGAATTCCCTCGCCGACGCCCGGAACATAACCGGCATTGGCGTATTTTTCGCCGCTGTAACCGGCAACCTTGCTCAGAAGCAGAAGTCCGCCGGAATCTGCGGCTGTCTGACCTAACTTGCGGCAGAATGTGTAAACGGCATAAATGGCGCTTTCACTGCGAAGCCCGGTTTTGTATTCCTGATAGTCGATAACATCGGCAACAACCGCCCAGTTCGTGATGCTGACAAAAGAATAGCCGAAGCCGATGATGAACAAAAACAGCATGAATACGGCAGGACCGCTGCCGGTTCTGGAACATTTCGGAACAATGATAAACATCAGAATGGAAGCCAGAGCCGAGAAGAATGTGCCGACGCCGCAAAGCTCTTTTTTGCCGAAGCGCTTGACAAGCTTGGGCATGAACAGAATCAGGCAAACCATGGGAAGATAGTTTGCAATGGTGCCGATAATGGAAAGATTGGTGTTTTCAAAATAGTTTTTGTAAAGATACTGGTTGAGCGAAGCGAACTGAAGCTGACCGCTGATGAGAATACCGGCAAGCGCAACCGAAACAAACGGACGGCTCTTGAGCATGCCGAGATAGGTCGTTTTCATGTCAACTTTCGGGTCTTCTTCGGACGGAACACGTTCTTTGGTGGAACCATAGCACATCATATAGAAAACGATGGCAAGAATACCCATAACGATGCCGAAGATCAGCATGCCTTTTCCGTCGGCAATTTTGATGGTGTCGCCCGAAGCGGTTGTGGTCTTTTTATAGATAATAAGCGGAGCAACCAGAAGCGGCGCCGCACCGCCGATTCCGCCGCCGATGGAACGGAAAGTCGAAAGCAGGGTGCGTCCCTCGGGATCGTCCGTAATAACAGAAGCAAGCGAGCCGAAAGGAATGTTCATTCCCGTATAAAGCATGCCGAATAAAATATAGGTAACATAGGCAAGCACGAGAATGAGGGTCTGGCTTTGGGTAAATTTGCTGAAATCAACAAAGCAAAGCATGGCGGAAATTCCGAGCGGTACGGATACCCATTTCAGATAAGGACGGAATTTGCCGTCTTTGCTGGGCTTCTTTTTGGCAACGATAAAGCCCCAGATCGGGTCGTTGACGGCGTCCCAGAGTCTTGTGAAAAGAAAAAGGGAAGCGATTTTGCTTTCTGCAATTTTAAGAACATCGGTATAGAACACCTTGAGAAATGACGAAACATAAGTCAGCACAAACAGGTTGCCGGCGTCGCCGAGCATATAGCCCATGCCTTCTTTGATTCCGATTTTGTTCGGGTGTTCATTTTCCGCAGGCGCGGAAGTTTTTTTGGACATACGTTTCTCTCCTTGTTTGATTTTCTATTACAGACAAAGCCTGCACAAGCCTCGTTTGTTTGAATAATACGAAACTTACCGTCAAATGATAACATTTTTGTTGAAAAATTACAAGACCTTTCGCCTATTAAATTTTATTTAAAATCTGCGTTGTAAATAGATGTGACCCATTTTCGGTAAAAAATAAGGTCAAGATATAGTACAATGTTTTTGAACGCCTTTTGAGTGGAGCGTAGCGGAACGAAAAAGGCGTTCAAAAACGGCCGCCGCTTACGCCGCCAGCTTCTCGGCGAGAAGCTGAACTGGACTTTTTCCGCCTAATGTTCGCATTGATTTGTTGTTGCTCCAAATAAGATGTTTTACTAATTTTTCATTCAGTTCCTCAACACTTCTGAAGGTTTCCCAATCATAGAAATATCTTTGGTCGTTTCTATGGCTCCTTTCAACCTTGCCGTTGTGCCAAGGTGTTCTCGGAGGAATGAGTTTGTGTTTTATTCCAAGCTTAATAAGGGCTTTATCAAACGGACAGATTTTTTCATCACTGATAAATTTATAGGTGAATTCTGTTCCGTCATCAGTTTGTATCGTTTTGATTTTAAACGGAAATGCTTTTATCACCATTTTAAGAAACTTTACTGAGTTCTCGGGTGTGTGTTCTTCAAACCCATACACAAACCTCATTCGGGTACATTCATCTATTGCTGTCCATTGATACAAATGCTTTCCGTCCCTTAAAATATTGCCTCTCAGGCAGTTGTACGGCACTTCTTTAACATCTATTTGCACCTTTTCTCCCGGCTCAAGCAGTTCCGGATATCGTCTGTGTACACGACTTTTCTTTTTGGGTTTCTTTTGCTCTTTTAAGCCTAATCTTTTGGCTGCATACACCATTCCTGAAAAGCTGCGTGTATATCCTTTACGGAGCAAATCACTGTAAACTCCGTCCCATCCATAACGAGCATAACACTTTTTGAATGAGTTCTTTATCTGCCGTTCTTCTTTCGGTGTGTGCCTTTTCGGGTGACTGTGCGGTCTGTGAGACTTTTCCAACATTGACTGCCATGTTCCGTCATATTTTTTACACCACCGTTTCAATGTTGACAAACTTACTACGTATTTCCTGCTTGTGTAACTTTTTCCGTTTTTTATTGCTTGCTTAACTATTTCTTGCTTTTTTCTGGTTCTTCCATTAAAAAATAATATTTTTTTACAAGTGGTAATTCGTCAACATCTTTTAAATTTCCACCTGCTTCTTTTTTTAATCTTTCTAAATCAAATATAGGATCTTTACCACTTGATTTCATAAATTCATCTATTTCAGAAAAAGAACGTAACGTATTTGATTTTATAACCAAAGCTAGTGTATTACTTACTTTTTTTCCTTCTAATATCAGTTGTTTTGTTCTATCAATATTTGGCTTTGCACTAACAAACAATCCAAATAGCATTCCTATTTGATAATCTTCTAATCCTTCATAATATTTGTTTAAATTTAATTTTAATCTCATTATTTTAGTTCCTCCTAAATTTACTAAAAATGAAATTGCTAAAAACATTAACCAAGAAAGAAGTACTTCTCATTAATTATGATAACACAAGAAGCAAAGAAAAAGCAAGGATGTTTTTTGTAAATCATGCAAAAGTCGCTGTTTATGAAGAAATTTTTACTGAATTAAAAATTTATCGAAAGAATAACTAAAAGCACTTGACAATTCGCCTTTTTTATTGTATCTTAATAGACGTAAATGTACGTTATCTTTGTGTTTTTTGTTAAAGAAACGTTCATTATAACGGTGAGCGTAACAAAAAAACGCAGCCAACTTGAAAGGAGTAAAAAACTTATGAAAAAAGAACGCAAAGTTATTGCCATTGTTCTTGTTGCTCTTCTTGTATTTTTACTGGGCTTCGGACTTGGCGCAACGAAAGGTATCACAATTGAAGTAAACGTTGACGGCGCAGCACAGAGCGCAGCGGCAACAACCGCAGCACCGGCAACAACAGCGGCACCGGCAACAACCGCAGCTCCGGCAACAACCGCAGCTCCCGCAGCAGACACAGGTGACACCACCGCCGCTCCGGCAGCAGATACAGGCGACACAACCGCCGCTCCCGCAGCAGACGCCGGCGCATCATCAGCAGGTATCCCCTCAACACCGGAAGAAATCGTTGCAAAATATAACGAAGTTATCAACGCTGCAAAGAAAGAACAGAATGTAACTCTTCACAAAGTTAATGACATCACTCTTAACTGCACAGACTGCTCGGCAGCAAGCCTTACAAACACAGTTAACACCGCTCTTTCCTCTCTTGCAAAGGGCAGTGACCACACTTACACAGTTGCTAACGGCTCTGCAACAAATGAAGCCGGCGAAGCAGCCGATCTCAACGGCGTAATTTCTCCGTCCGGAAGAGACAGCGCTCTGACTGCAAATGCAGTTGCATCGGCAACAGCAGTTGCTGAAGGCGACGGTTATACAATGACCATCAAGCTCAACGCTGAAAAATCAACCTTTGACGGAACCAACACCGTTAACCCCACAGGACATGAATCATGCCTTGATCCGCTGAACCTTGCAACAATCGAAATCCCCATTCCGGGCTGCAGCATCACAAACGCTGACATGGATTATCCGGGAGCAACTCTCACTGCAACCGTTAACGGTGCAGGCAAACTCACAAAGCTTATCGTTAACCTTCCGATGTCAGGAAGCGGTACAGGTAAGATCCTTGTTACATCTCTTTCCGTTACAATCGAAGGCTCCATGGACGATACCTACGAGTTCACATATTAATTTAAATCTTAAACTTCACAAGCGGTACTTCAAAAGTGCCGCTTGTTTTTTATGCAAAAAATCGGCGCTCCCGAAAGGAAACGCCGATGTGTTTGTTTATTTGTTTTCCTGTGCTTTTTTACCCGTCAGTGAATAAACCGTGCTTTCAATCAGCGCTGTGACTTCGTCAACATCAACAACGATTCCTTTTGAAAGCAAAAACGAAAGCACATATTCTTTCTTTTGCTGTCCCGCCTTGCTCCCATAAAGCTGTTCGGCAGCCGTTACAGCGGTTTCGGTCCAGTATTTCAGTGTTTCCTGTTTGCTTTCGCTCAGTCTTTGTTTGAGCATCGGAATCAGAAAGCAGGTCATAACAGCGGTAACAAGGGTGATGATCGCTTCAATAAGCTGTGTTAAATCAAATTTCATATTGATTCCTTTCCTGATTTGTTTTTGCCGCGCAGAAATTCATTGAGCCGATTTTTTCCGAAAGTGTGCTGATTTTTTCTTCAAGCATTTTTTCGTTTGCCTCCAGTTCATAGGTTCTGCTGACAAGATTGTTATGCTCGGCAACCTTTTTTTCAAGCTGTTCCAGGCGGTAATTCGTCAGTTTTGATGAAGTCAGAATTCCGCCGAGCGTGCCAAAAAGGGAACCGAGCAGACTGATGAGTGCAACGAGTACGGTTTGTGTCATTTCAAATTGCCTGCGTTGCAGAAGCTTGCGTTATGCGCATCTGTAACTTTCCTTTCTGATAATTTCAGCTTGCTTTTTCGCAGTAATCAAGGCAAACCCAGCCGGACGGTGTGCGTCCCCAGTTGCCTTTGACTTCAAGCACCGAAAAGGTCAGTCCTTTAACATATCCGTTGGCTTTCTGACCGTTCAGGGCAAGAATTTTCTTTTGCGCGTCGGCGGTCAGCTGCGAAAAAGTCTTTTTGGGATTGTCGGTCCCTGCGCCGGTTCGCACATGGAGCAGACCGGCTGTGACGCGGTAAAGCCCCGGCTGATATTTTTTGGCGTTGATAAGAAGCGGAAATTCTTCCTTTGCCCATTTTTCCGGGTCTATATAGCTGTCTGAACCGATACGCTTTATGCCCAGGTGAAGATGAATCCCCGTGGCATAGCCGGTTTGACCGGTTGTGCCGAGCACGGTGTTTTCGTCAACCGCCTGCCCCTTTCTGACGCTGATGCTGTCAAGGTGATAATGCAGCATTTTCACTTTCAGTGACGGATATTCCACCCAGACATATTTGGCGTTGCCGTAATTGGCGTCAATGCCGCAGGAAAGCACCGTGCCTTTTGCGACGACATACTGTTTCAGTTTTCTGCCGTAGGTTGCATAATCTGCGCCCGAATGAAAGGACGAGGTGTTTCCTTTTGCTGTTTTAATAATATCGCGCTTTCCGAACGGCGAAGAAAGAACATGTTTTTCACCGCGGAAAATGTTTTGTGTAAGCTCTGACATTTTTCTCCTTTCTGAATTTTGTTTTCAATTGATAATGCGTTTGCGTTTCAAGCTTTTGTCATGACGAAAAAAGAAAGTGATTTTTATAATTGCAGTAGGTTGTGATAAGTTGAAAATTTCATTATGACAAGAGGCATTGGAATACAAACGAGCAAAAAAATGCACCCTCTTTGAAAAAGAGGGGCGTATTGGTTTTGGAAACTGTATCAATCTGTGTTTTACGGTTTCTACTTATAATTTTAGACACAAATTCTGTCTTTGTCAAGGTAAAAACAAACAAATGTTCGATAAAAAGTGATAATTTTTACAATTCCGCCGCGGCGGAAAGTCAGCAAAAAAGGAGTGAGTTTTTTGCCAAGCTTTTTTACAAAAAAGCTTGTGGGTGTGGGCAACGCCCGGCGGACAATGTCCGCAGATATTACGCGAGACAGAAAGCAATAAAATTTTACAATTTCGCCGCGGCAGAAAGTCAGTAAAAAAGGAGTGAGTTTTTTGCCAAGCTTTTTTACAAAAAAGCTTGTGGGGTCAAGGGGCGAAGCGCCCTTGGCGCCGTCCGCAGACGGCGAAATCCCAATGCTTGAAAGAAGCGCAGGAAGGTAGGCTAAACAGTCCGGTGGACTGTTTAGCCGTAGGAAACCC
>JBJFHW010000320.1:0-7437 GCA_051893965.1 Acutalibacteraceae bacterium | reverse complement strand
GGGATAAGCTCATAGCTTTCGGGATCCATGAAGTAATAAAGATCGCCGTCATTATAAGAATATTCCATATCCTTTCTGTCAATAAAAGCAGTCGGGAACTTATCGTTCGGGTTAAAAGTACGTTCAACAACCGAACCGGTTATAACGTTTCTTACCTTTGCACGAACAAAAGCAGCGCCTTTACCGGGCTTAACATGCTGAAATTCGATAATCTGAAGTACGTTGCCATCCATTTCGAACGTAACGCCGTTTCTGAAATCACCTGCTGATACCATTTATTATTCCTCCGAATATAAAGATTTACTCAGTTATTTTATACTAAATTGCCTCATTTTTCAAGTCTTTATTAAAAAAACATATATTTTTGTCATGATTTTCACGCTTATTTATCAAAAAACTTTCGATTTTCTTACGTTTTGGCAGAAATTCTTTTTATTTGCGTTTGAATATGCTATAATTTAAAAGCAAAAAATAAAGGAGTTTTCAAGCATGAAAAAAATTACAGCCCTTTTTCTGATAATCGTTTCGATTTTCATTTTCTCATCATGTTCAAAAAACGAAACCGGACAAACAACAACCGCTCAGGAAGAAACCACGCTTTCACCGACTGTGACAATCACTTTTCCCGAAGGTTACAGTGCTGCGCAGATTGCCGAAAAACTTGAAGAAAACGGTGTTTGCTCCGCCGCAAATTTTATGACCGAAGTCAGAACCATCGAGGGGCTTGAAGAGGTTTATTCTTTCATTTCGGGTATAAACACCGAAAACAGAGCCTATGCTCTTGAGGGATACATTTTTCCCGACACCTATGAATTCTATCGCGGCGAAAGCGCAAAATCCGCTCTTTCAAGATTTTTAAGCAACACCGAAAGCAAGCTTACCGAAGAGTATTATCAAAAAGCAAAGGATCTCGGTTACAGCATTGACGAAATTATCACAATGGCTTCCATCATTCAAAAAGAAGCCGGAATCAAAAGCGAAATGCCGAACGTTTCCTGCGTGCTTCACAACAGACTGAAAAGCAGCGATTTTCCGAAAATTCAATGTGATGTAACAATCAATTATCTGAACGATTACGTCATTGATTCGCCTTATCTTGACGGCGACACAAACCGGTTTTCCGAATTTTACAACACCTATAAATGCAGCGGTCTTCCGGTCGGCGCAATCTGCAATCCGGGGATTGAAGCAATTGACGCCGCACTCGAGCCGGCAGAAGCGGACTATTATTATTTTGTCACAGATGACAGCAATCATTATTACTATGCAAAAACTTATGAAGAACACAAGGAGAACTGCCGGATTTGCGGCATTGAGGGGTATTGATTAACAGCGTAAAAATGGAGGACTTTATATGCTTTGTGACCTGCACACGCACAGCATTTTTTCAGACGGAACATTTACTCCTGCTGAAATTGTCAAAGAAGCGGAAAAAATCGGTCTGGGAGCAGTTGCTCTTTGCGACCACAACACAACAAACGGGCTGAAAGATTTTCTTTCGGCGGGAAAACACAGCAGTGTCATAACCGTTCCCGGAATTGAGTTTTCAACCTCATACGATGAACGAGAGGTTCACCTCGTGGGGCTTTTCATTGATGAAGAGCATTTTGAAAAAATAAACAGTTACTGTGAAAAATTTCACATACTAAAAGAAGAAAGCAACAAAGTTCTTGTTGCACGCCTTTGTGAAAACGGATATATCATTGATCTGGAAGAGCTGAAAAAGAAAAGCGGCACAACAAACATAAACCGGGCGCATATTGCCGCGGAGCTTGTGAGAAAAGGCTATTGTGAAAGCATAAAAGAAGCTTTTAAAACGCTGCTTTCGCGTTCATACGGCTTTTATGAGCCGCCGCAAAAATGCGATATTTTTGATGCTCTGTCTTTGCTAAACGAAACAAAAACGGTTTCTGTTCTCGCCCACCCTCTTTTAAACTTTAAGCCGAACGAACTTGAAGAATTTTTACCGAAAGCAAAAGAAGCCGGACTGGACGCGATTGAAACCAGATACTCGCTTTTTTCACCCGAGGACGAAAAAATATGTTCCTGCTTTGCCGAAAAATTTTCGCTTTTGCAAAGCGGCGGCAGTGATTTTCATGCAGCAAACAAACCGGACATCAGGCTCGGCGCCGGCAAAGGGTATCTTGCCGTACCGTTTGAATTTTATGAAAAACTGCTTCAGTGTAAAGAAAGTAAATAATCCATGGGGTATGTCTCTAAAAAAATCAAGCCGCCTTTTTCGGGCGGCTTTGATGTTTTCGGGTTTTATGCGACATATTTAATAATTATTTTTGTGAAAAATTCCGCAATTTTTTCAATGAGTTCCCCGAGGAAAGCATAACTGCGCTTATCTTCACATTCAACACTCTGGGCAGCATCATTCGTCATGAACGGTTTGTTCGACATATAGATTTTTTCGCAAAGCTCTTTTGTTGCAAAATCCATGCTTATAATGCCATAAGTTTTTCCGTCAACAAAATTATAATTCATAAGCTTTTCATTGATAATCTGCGCATTGTAAAGCGGAACATTCTTGTCAATGCTTGAGGTTACACAAATATTAAAATCTGTGCTTCTGAGGCTGAAATCAAGGAAAGCTTTGATGGCTGTCCATTTATCTTCGGCAGCAAGCTTATAGGAATCCTGAACAAAGATGTCCGTAATATGATTTTCTCCGTCGGGGCTCATAACCATAACGGTTTTGAAATTATAAATCTTGTCGTCCTCAACAAGCGGATATTCGGAAAAATCAATTCCGCAGTTGGTTTCGTCAAATTGGAGAATATCAACCGCATTTCTTCTCAGAAGAACAATTTTACCTCTGACTTCGCCGAGGGTCGGAACGCGGTCTTCTGCAAACCAAAGGCTGTTGTCTTTGACATATTTGTTATAAAATCCGGTATAGAAATCTGTTCCGGAGTTGCTTGTTTCCTCTTTTACGCTCATGAGAATGGTTTCGTCCGGGTTGCTTGCGAGGAACTTTTCACAATCGGCAATAATGTCATCGGCTTTGAGCTTCTGTGCTCCGATACCGTATGATTTATTGTTATAAGCAACCGAATGAACCGAAAAATACGCATTGCCCTGCTTTTTCAGTCTGATGTCAAGGAATCTTACGCCGACATTGAGCTGCTGCAGAACGGAAAGAGACTGTGTTCTTGCAAAAGCCGAAAAATTAACGTTTTGTGTTGCGCTGTCATGCGTTCCGGGCATGTTGATTGCCGTAATCGGTCTGCTGTCTTCAAGGGTGCTCATCCAGTTTGAACCGGTGACGCTCTGTTCATCGGCGGCAAAGCATACGGCGGCAAGAGAAAAAATCATCATTGCCGAAAGAATGAATGACAGGATCTTTTTTGCTGTTTTTTTCATTTATTAAATCCTCCTAATTTATCATTTACTGCTTAAAGCGGCAGAAAATTTATTTGTGTTTTCTTTTCTTTTTTTCGGCCGGCTTCTTGTCATCAGATTTGGCTTCATCACTTTCGTCTTCTGCTTTTTGTTCGGAATTTTCGTCTGCGCTGTTGTCTGCGCCGCCGGACTCAGCCGCCTTCTGACGAGCGGGCGATTTCCAAAGGTTCACGATGCCCTCGTCGTTCAGAAGCTTGAGCATGATCACCATGACGGGAACAACAAACATTCCCAGAACACCGAAAATTTTCAGTCCGAAATACATTGCCGTGATGGTGACAATCGGTGAAAGTCCGAGCTGTCCGGCAACAAGCTTCGGTTCAATAATCTGCCTGATAACCGAAATGACGGCATAAATAACAATAAGTCCGATACCCATGCCGAAATTTCCGATAATCAGCGAATAGATTGCCCACGGAATCAGCACGGTACCTGTTCCGAGAACGGGCACAATATCAACAATTGCCGTTGCGGCTGCAATAAGAACAATATAGTTTGAATCAAACACCTTAATGATGCGAAGAACCGTCAGTCCGACACTCATTTCAACAAAGGTAATCAGCATGATAAGCAAATAAGCCTTTGCCATTTTGCCGAGTGAAGTGCGAAGCAAAACATGCGCTCTTGAAAGGTCGCCCCTTCGTTTTTCCGGGAACTGAAGCTTGATAAAACTCATAATTTCGGGAAACTCACTTGTCATAAAACAGCACGCAACAATGGAAACGATCACGGCAACCAAAACAGAGGGCAGCTTGCTTGCCGTGGAAATCACGCCGCTTATCGGTCCTGTTATCCATGAAAAGCTGAAATTACCGGAAATACCGTCGGTTATCTGAGTGGCAAGTTCGTTGCTTTCTCCGGTAACGGAATCACGGATTTTTGAAAACAGCTCGGCAACGTTTTCATTCAGTGTTTTTCTCAAAAATTCGGGAAAATGCGAAATAAAGTTCATAACCCATGCTTCAATGTTATCAACAACCTTTTCAATGTCACGAAGCTGCAGAACAATATAATCAATGAAGCCCTTTATTTCTTCCGAAACACGAAAACCGATAAGAACAACAAGCGACACAACAATCACAATGGAAAGAATGACACAGATTGCAGACGCAAAGCCTTTTTTTATCGGAGTTTTTCTGACAAGAAAATTTTTCGGTCTTTGAAGAATTGCCGCAACCGCAAATGCAATGGCAAACGGCAAAAACACACCGAGCGCATATCTGATAATGATGAAAGCAATTGCCAGAATTGCCGCAAAATATAAAATGTTAATTAATGTCTTTCGTCTTTTTTCAACTTCCGACACACACATCACCCCTTTTTAAGTACTATATGGATTCAACGAAGATAATTTTTGGTATATATTAATATTATACTAACTCATAAAGCAAATAAAATCAATGGATTTAACAAAATATATTTTTTTTGCCGCAAAGACTTTTATAAACTGACAAAATGTGATAACATATAAAACAGACTTTCTAAAATGAGTAAACTTATAATAAAGAGGTGTATATTGTATGTATGTTGCAATTCTCGGATTTGGCGTTGTCGGCTCCGGCGTTGCCGAAGTGCTGAAAAAAAACGCCGACGCCATCAAAGAAAACAGCGGCGTTGAACTGGAACTGAAATCAATTCTTGATATAAGAGATTTTGAAAACAATGAATTTTCACCGCTTATGACCAAAAATTTTGATGATATTCTCAACGATGACAGCATCAGAATTGTTGTTGAAACCATGGGCGGCGTCAATCCGGCTTTTGATTTTGTTTCAAAGTGCCTTGCAAAAGGCAAGCACGTTGTTTCTTCCAACAAAGAGCTTGTTGCCAAAAGAGGCTATGAACTTCTTTCAATTGCAAAGGAAAACGGCGTAAACTTCCTTTTTGAAGCAAGCGTCGGCGGCGGTATTCCCATCATCAGACCGATCAGCCGTTGCCTTGCCGGTAACAGAATCAGCGAAATTGCCGGAATCCTCAACGGAACAACAAACTTCATTTTAAATAAAATGATAGTGGATAAGATGAATTTTGCCGACGCGCTGGCTCTTGCCCAGGCAAACGGTTACGCCGAAAAAGATCCGACCGCAGACATCGAAGGACATGACGCATGCAGAAAGATATGCATTCTTGCTTCTCTTGCTTTCGGTCATCATGTTTATCCCGACGGTGTTTATACCGAGGGAATTTCAAAAATCACACTGAAAGATGTTGAAGACGCAAGCGAGCTCGGCTATGTCATCAAGCTCATTGCCAAAACAAAAATGCTTGAAAACGAAAAAATCAGCATTATGGTTTCTCCCGCTCTTGTCAGCAAAGACAGTATGCTTGCAGGCGTGAACGGTGTTTTCAATGCCTGCCTTGTAAGAGGTGATGCAACGGGCGACATTCTCATGTACGGCAAAGGCGCCGGCAAGCTTGCAACGGCAAGTGCCGTTGTCGGAGACATCATCGACTGCGCTTCAAACGATGAAAAGCGCAAATTCTTCGGCTGGGGCGATGCCAAAGAGGGCTTTGTTGAAGATTACAAAAAGGTTCCGACGGCTCTTTTTGTCAGAGCAAAAGCACAAAGCGGCGCAGAAGAAACCATCAGCTCCACATTCGGCTGTCAAGCCGTTAACAAAGGCGATGAAGTTGTTTTCATCACGGACGTTCGTCCGGAGGGTGAACTTCGTGACCTGCTTGAAAAATCAGGGCTTGAAACTCTTTCGGTAATCAGAGTTACGGACTATTAAAAGCAAAATAATCAGAAAGGAAAAAGATGCGTTTTTTCGCATCGGTGGCGATAGTATGGCGCTTATTGTTCAGAAATTCGGCGGCTCCTCCGTTGCCAACGCCGAACGCGTTATGAATGTTGCAAGAATTGTAACAGACACATATAAACAGGGCAACGATGTTGTCGTTGTTGTTTCCGCTCAGGGAGACACAACAGACGATCTGATTGAAAAAGCAAAGGAAATCAATCCGAAAGCTTCCAAAAGAGAAATGGATATGCTTCTGACTTCGGGTGAACAGATTTCAATTGCTCTGCTTGCCATGGCGATTGAAAGCTTAGGCTGTCCGGCAATTTCACTTTTGGGCTGGCAGGCGGGCTTTAACACAAACATGGCATACGGCTCTGCAAGAATTTCAAAAATCACGCCCGAAAGAATGCAAAGCGAGCTTGACAAAAAGAAAATTGTTGTTGTTGCAGGCTTTCAGGGAATCAACAAGTCAGACGATTTAACAACGCTCGGCCGCGGCGGCTCAGACACAAGCGCCGTTGCCATTGCGGCGGCTTTAAGCGCTGACCGCTGTCAGATTTTCACTGATGTAACCGGCGTGTTCACTGCCGACCCGAGAAAGGTTCCGGGCGCAAAAAAGCTTGCGGATATAACATATGATGAAATGCTTGAGCTTGCCACACTCGGCGCTCAGGTTCTGAATAACCGTTCTGTTGAAATGGCAAAAAAATACGGCGTTGAGCTTGAAGTTCTTTCAAGTCTCGAAAGAGAGCCGGGCACAATAGTCAAGGAGGTTGCTAAAATGGAGAAAATGTTAATCAGAGGTGTCACAAAAGATCTGGATGTTGCCAGAATTTCCGTTGTCGGAATGAAAGATGTTCCCGGCAACGCATTCAAGATGTTCTCGCGTCTTGCCGCAAAAGGAATCAATATTGATGTCATTCTTCAGTCAGTCGGAAGAGACGGAACAAAAGATATTTCATTCACCTGCGCAAAAGAATATGCAGAAGCCGCAACCGAAATTCTTGAAGACATCTTCGGCATGGAGGGCGCAAAGGTTTCCTGCGACACAAGCATTGCCAAGGTCTCCATTGTCGGCGCAGGCATGCAGACCCATTCGGGCACGGCATCAAAAATGTTCGGCGCGCTTTATGAAGCCGGAATTAACATCAGCATGATTTCAACAAGCGAAATCACAATTTCCGTTCTGATTGACAAAGATCTTGCCGACAAAGCCGTTGCGGCGGTTCACAAGGCATTTTTCGGTTAAGCTTAAAGGCGGTATTGTCCACTTTTTATAAAAATCATA
>JBJFHW010000319.1:0-7449 GCA_051893965.1 Acutalibacteraceae bacterium | reverse complement strand
AACATCGGCAAAAAGGAAGAAGACGAATTTGAAAAAGCGCTCAAGGGAGAAGACGGACAGCAAGATGAAGATAATACAGATTAATTTATGATTAGGATTTTTAAAACCGTCAACAAAACGAAAGATATATTCGGCTGTGCAGCTTATTTCTTTGCAGCCAATTTTTTATTTTGTAACAATTTAGCATTAATCTCCTGCATTTTTTTATAATTATTTAATAAATTATCAAGAATTATTGTAATATGTGATGCTAAAATAAAAATGGCAACAGCTAAAAATGATTTCAAAACAGGTAGGTTATTAAATGAATAAATGTTGGTTTGATTATAAGACGGTTATTGTTTCCGGCGCTTCAAGCGGAATCGGAAAAGGGTTGGTAAAAAAGTTAATCAATGATCACGGCTGCAAGGTTATCGGCATTGCAAGAAACGAAGAAAAAATTAAGGCTCTGATTGACGAACTCGGTTATAAGGCGGATTATTTTTCCTATTATCTTTTTGATGTTTCCAAAAGAGAGAACTGGATCAATTTCACCAAACAGATCACCGATGCCGGAATCAAGCCGGATATTCTTATCAACAATGCAGGTATGCTGCCGAAATTTAATAAATTCGGTCATTACAGCATCGAATACATTGAAAAAGCCATGCAGGTGAATTTTTATTCCTATATTTATTCGATGAACTGTCTTATGCCGATCATTTTGAAATCGCAAACGCCGGGAATTGTTAATGTTGCTTCTTCAGCGGCTCTTTGCTCACTTGCAGGAACTTCGGTTTATTCAGCAAGCAAAGCGGCGGTGAAAAGCTGCACCGAAGCCGTTCGTGAAGAATACAGAGGCAGATGCTATGTCGGTCTTGTTTGTCCCGGCTTTACAAAAACAGATATTTTCCGCGATCAGTCGGAAACAAAAGACAGCAGAAGTCAGAAAGCGCTTGACATGGTGAGCACCGCATGCGAAAAAATGGTGGATAACATCGTCAACGGTATGTGGAAAAAGAAAGAGAAGATGGTTTTCGGAATTGATGCGCATCTGATGAGTTCCGGTGATAAACTGTTCGGTGTGTTCACTTCAAGAGTCAGCAGTAAGGTAATGGAACTTTCGGGGCTTGAACTTTTTGCAGATGTATTTACTGAATAATTATTGTTCACTTCTTCCTCCTCACAATAAACAAAACGGCGGTATTCGTTTCGGATGCCGCCGTTTTCATATTGCCAAGTCTCTGTTATTCCTCTTTCCATTTCCGGCTGAAGATTTTTTGTGCGTCCTCTTTTGAAAAACCGCCCGGAGAATAAATAAAATTATTCGGTATGCTTTCGTTCCAGCGCGAGCAATAGTTTTCAATTTCAGCTTCGCTCATTTTTATTTCGGGAAAAACGGTTAAATCTTCAATAACCTTTAAAAAGCTGTTTTTGGTTTCTCCGATCAGCGAAAGAATGTTTTCAAGCTTTTCATTTTCATATTTTTCGGCACGATTTATAAAATCACCCATAAAGGCCGCACAGGCAGTTCCGTGCGGGACACCGTAGTTTTCGGTCAGAACATAGCCGAGCGGGTGAGGAAATGCCGTTCCGCAATAAGAAAGGGTGATTCCGGCATAAAGTGAGCCGTAATATAAGCTTTCGCGAAGAGCGGCGTCCGGAACGGTTTTTGTTCTGTCAAGCACTTTGAGTCCTTTCCAGATCATCGGGACGCCCTTTTCGGCAAACAGCGTCGGAATATCCGTGCATTTTTTTGAAAAATAGCCCTCAAGAGCATGACTCAGTGCGTCAAGTGCCGTTGAAACGGTCACTTCAAACGGCATTGAGCCGGTGTAGCTGCTGTCGGCAAAGGTCAGCGCCGGAAAACAATCGTCGGGAGCAATGCTCTTTTTTCTGCCGGTTTCGTCATTTGTGAGCACGGCGACCTTGCCGACCTCGCTTCCGGTTCCTGCGGTTGTTCCGATCAGTACGATTCTGAGCGCTCTATTTCTGCTTTTTGCGGCATATATATCGTTAGGCGCAAAACTTTCATTTGCGGCAAAAACAGCAACCGCTTTTGCAGCGTCAAGCGCAGAGCCGCCGCCGATTCCGACAATGAAATCCGCACCGAAATTTCTTGCTTTTTCTCCCGCTTTGTGACAAAGCGAAAGCAGCGGATTCGGGCCGATTTCATCAAAAATTTCAAAGCGGATCTGTTCTTTTTCAAGCGCTTTTTTTATATCGCTTAACGCGCCGCTTTTTTTGGCGCTGTTTGCGCCCGTAACAATCAGACATTTGCCGCCGAAAGAACGAAGCCGTTCGCTGTTTTGAAGAATGCAACCTTTGCCGCTGATAACTTTTACGGGTAAGTTCAGATTAAAATCCATGTTTATCATTTCTTTCCAAAAAATTTTACTCTTTTATTGTATCAAAAAAATCAAAATAAAACAATTTATACCTTGAAATTCAGCGCATAAAAGTATAAAATAAATAACTATGTAATAATATGTCTTATTATGTCATTTTATGCTTTTTCAGATTAAAAACAGGAAGAAAGGCGGCGTTATGACTTTTGGCGAAAATAATCAGCAAAAAAAAGAGAATTCTGAAAATTGTTTTATGTACCGTAGCTGTGATTCTGGTTGTTGCCGGCGCGGTTTTATATAATGTTTTCAAAACCGATTATGATTGCAGCACGAAAAACGCCGTTGCCATGGGAACGCTTGTAACCGTAAAGACCTACGGGAAAGCCGACGGAGATTATAAAGGGGAAGGGCAGACAATTGTTGACATCATTCAGCAGCTTGACGATGTAATCTCCTGGCGTGAGAGCGGTTCTGCCGTGTCTGAACTGAACGAAAAAGGAACAATCAGCCAAAGCTCGCTTTCCGATGTTATCAACACCTGCAACAAAATCAGCAAAGACAGCGGCGGCGCGTTTGATATAACGATCGGCCCTGTCAGCAGGCTCTGGGGAATCGGAACGGAAGATGAAAGACTTCCGTCCGACGAAGAAATTAAAAATGCACTGAAAAAAGTCGATTATAAAAAACTCAAGGTCAACGGCACGCAGGTTTCCTGCGGCGACGGTCAGTTCATTGATCTGGGCGCCGTCGGAAAAGGCTATGCGTGCGATATGATTCAGTATTATCTTGAAAATTCAGATGTCAAAGGCGCGGTTGTTTCTGTCGGCGGAAGCATTTTAGCCTACGGAAAAAGGAACAAAGCAGGCGACAAATGGCGCATCGCAATCCGCGACCCGAGAAACAAAGAAAGCAACATCGGCGCAGTAAAGATCAAGGAAGGCTTCGTTTCCACTTCGGGAGACTATGAAAAATATTTCATCGAAAACGGCAAGAGGTATCATCATCTGCTTGATGCAAGAACAGGCTATCCGGCTGATAACGGTCTGATTTCGGTAACAATCGTCAGCGACAACGGACTTTTAAGCGATGCGCTTTCAACGGCATGTTTTCTGCTCGGAAAGGAAGAAGGAAGCGCTCTTTGCGAAAAATACGGCGCCTCGGGAGTTTTCATAGATGAAGATATGAACATCACCACCGTCGGCGATGTTGATTTTGAAAGGTTCTCCCAATGAAAAAGGCGGACGCTCTGATTATCGCTTTTTTCGCTTTGCTTTGTGCTTTCATGTTTGCGCTTTCTTTTTCAAAAAGCGATGACCTGACGGCGTATGTATGGAGCGACGGAGAGCTTGTTAAGCAGGTTGTGCTTTCCGAAATCGAAGAAGAATATACCGAAAGCTTCAGCGGCTGTGTGATTTCTTTTTCAAAAGACGGCGTTTCGTTTGTTTCTTCAACTTGCAGTGATAAGCTTTGCGTGAAAAACGGGATTCTTTCAAAAAACGGCGACACCATGGCGTGCGTACCGAACAAGGTGGTTGTATCGGTTAAAAACGCCGAAGAAAAAGTGGATGCGGTGGCTTATTGATATGAATAAAGAAAGCAAGGCATATAAAATTTCTCTTTTCGGAATTCTCGGCGCGCTGGCGCTTGTGCTCAGCCTTTTTGAAAACATCATTCTGCCGGATATTCCGTTTCTTCCTGCCGGTGCAAAGCCCGGTTTTTCAAACATTGTGACGATGTTCACTGCCTCTTTTTCAGGCTTCGGCGGTGCGGTATATATCATGTTGATAAAAGCTGCTTTTGCTTTTATCACAAGAGGTCCGGTTGCTTTTTTCATGAGCTTTTGCGGCGGAATTTTAAGCACGGCGGCGCTTTGCCTGATGATTAAACACGTCGGAAAAAATTTAAGCTTCATCGGAATCGGTGTTGTCTGCGCCGTTATGCACAATTTCGGTCAGCTTTTGTGCGCGTGTGCGGTTTCAAAAACGTTCATGCTCATAAGCTACGGCAAATATCTTTTGCTTTTTGCCATCGTTTCCGGAACGCTTACCGGCTTTATTTTAAATGTCATTATGCCAAGAGCAAAGCACATTTTGCCGAAATAAAGCCAAAAAGACAACAGGCTTAACCTTGCCTGCTGTCATAAAAATTGAATCTGAACCGTGCAGCGTTATTCTTTTAAACTTACGGACGGTTTTTAACAGATATTCTTATATAAATACAAAAACAGGGGGACCTAACAATGAGCAAAATTGCCCAAGGCGTTCTCACCGCAGTGGCGAAAAGCCGCGGCGGAGTGAATGTTCAGCACAACAAAAACACGGCGCAGATGCCTGTTGAAAGAATGCCCGTTCCCGCAAAGGTTGTTTTGCCTATGCAGCAGAGCATCGGAGCACCGTGTGTTCCGACCGTAAAGGTTGGCGACATCGTTTCGGTCGGTCAGGTAATCGGCGACACAGACAAATTTGTTTCCGCTCCCGTTCATGCAACGGTTTCGGGAAAAGTGACCGCTGTTGGCGATGTAAAGCTTGCAACCGGTATGATCTGCAAGGGTGTGACCATCGAATCAGACGGGGAAATGAGAGAATATGAGGGGCTGAAACCGCCGACAGTTACCAACAAGCAGGAACTTGTCAAGGCTGTTCGCGAGTCCGGTCTTGTCGGACTCGGTGGCGCAGGCTTCCCAACCCACGTTAAACTGAATTTTCCCGATGATAAGGGCGTTGATACGCTGATTATCAATGCCGCGGAATGTGAGCCGTATATAACGGTTGACTATCGCTGCTGTGTTGAAAATGCGCAGGATATTCTCGACGGTGTTTACAGTCTTCAGAAATTTCTCAACTTCAAGCAGGTTATCATTGCCATTGAAGACAATAAGCCCGACGCGTTCAAAATTCTGAAAGAAATTGCCGATAAGGATAACGACATCGGCGACAATGTGAAGCTGATGACGCTGAAATCAAAGTATCCGCAGGGTGCGGAAAAAATGATGGTTCTTTCCGCAACCGGCAGAAAGGTTCCGCCCGGAAAGCTTCCCGCAGATGTCGGCTGTGTGGTTATGAACATCGCTTCCGTTGCGTTTGTCGGAAGATACTTAAGAACGGGTAAGCCGCTTGTCAGCCGTTCCATTACCGTTGACGGCACGGCAATTGCCAACCCGAAAAATATCCGCGTTCCCATCGGCACCAACTTGCAGGATATTATTGATTTTTGCGGCGGCTTTAAGTGCGAGCCGAAAAAGATCATTTTCGGCGGTCCGATGATGGGCGTTGCCATTTGCGACACACAGGCCCCCATTTGCAAACAGAACAATGCACTGCTTGCTTTTGCAGACAGCAAAAATATCGTCAAAAAAGAACGCGACTGCATACGCTGCGGCAGATGCGTCAGCGTTTGCCCGATGAGCCTGATGCCCACAAATATTGAAAGATTCGCAAAAATCAAAGATGTTGACGCATTGAAACACAGCGGCGTTATGGTTTGCATGGAATGTGGTTCCTGCGCCTTTTCCTGCCCGTCGGGACGCCCGCTTGTTCAGTATATGAGACTTGCAAAGCAGATTATCAGAGAGGACGGTGCGAAATAATGGAGAAAAAACTTTTGGTCAGCGCTTCTCCGCATGTGCGCTCAAGTGAAAGCACAACGGGCATTATGCTTGATGTAATTATTGCGCTTGTGCCGGCACTTGTTATGAGCGTTGTATATTTCGGAACAAGGGCGCTTGCGCTCACGGCGGTGACGGTCGGCACGGCGGTGCTTGCCGAATACATCAGCCGAAAAGTTATGAAAAGAAGCAACACGATTGCGGATCTGAGTGCCGTTGTAACCGGTCTTATTCTTGCACTCAATCTTCCTGCCACACTTCCGCTTTGGATTGCGGCAATCGGCAGCATCATCGCGATTGTTGTTGTCAAACAGATGTTCGGCGGAATCGGTCAGAATTTCGTAAATCCGGCAATTACGGCAAGAATCATTCTGATGGTTTCTTTCCCGACTGCCATGGCAAAATGGATTGTGCCGTTTGAAAGCGGCTGGAATGTCGATGCGGTAACGGCGGCAACACCGATGGCTCAGCTTGCAAGTGCAAAAGGCGGCGACCTTTCTCTTGCTTCTGATTTGCCCTCACTCGGTCAGATGCTTATCGGCTATCACGGCGGTTCGATGGGTGAGGTTTGCTCGCTTGCTTTGATTCTCGGCGGACTTTATCTCATCTTCAGACGCGTGATTTCTCCTGCCATTCCGCTGACCTTCATCGGAACGGTTGCGGTTTGCACACTGATTGCAGGTCACGGCAACTTTGAATACATGGCTTATGAACTTCTCGGCGGCGGACTTCTTCTCGGCGCATTCTTCATGGCAACTGACTATACAACTTCGCCGATTAACACAAAAGGCAAGATTATTTTCGGAATCGGCTGCGGTCTGATTACTTCGGTTATCAGAATTTTCGGCTCGCTTCCCGAAGGTGTTTCGTTCTCCATTATTCTGATGAACATTTTCGTTCCTCATATTGAACATCTCACCACCGCAAAACCGTTTGGTGAGGTCAAAGAGAAAAAGGCAAAGAAAGAGGAGGCGGTTCAATCATGAAAAAAATGAAAGCAAAAGATATTCTGATTCCCGCCGTTGCCCTTTTTGCAATTTGCCTTGTCGCTTCCATATTGCTCGCTGTGACAAACAGCGCCACAGCCAAAAAAATTGCTGAAAACAGCGCCGCAAACGCTGCGGCAAGCCGTTCTCAGGTGCTTTCCGAGGTAAACGGTGTCAAGGTTGCTTCTTACAGCGACGACATGATTGACGAAAACAGTCAGCTGACTTATTGCACGGGTCTTGACGAAAACGGCAATGTGCTCGGTTATATTTTCACTTCAAGCGCAAAAGGCTACGGCGGAGATGTTTCGTGCATGATCGGCTATGATCTTGACGGAACAATCATCGGTTTCACCGTTCTTGATTGCAGCGGCGAAACGCCGGGTCTCGGTCAGAATTCAAAAACTGAAACCTCTATGGGTAGATTCATCGGAAAAAGCGGTGAGCTGACAGTTAACAAAAACTCAAACGACGGACAAAACATTCAGGCGATAACGGCGGCAACCATTACTTCAACGGCTGTTGTCAAGGC
>JBJFHW010000318.1:0-7521 GCA_051893965.1 Acutalibacteraceae bacterium | reverse complement strand
AATATACACCGTTCCGCCGTTTTTAAGCGAAGAAAGCGCTTCGTTGATCGCTTTGCGGTTTTCTTCGCCGCTGTTTTCTTCGCTGATTTCGGGGGTGATGTAATCCTTATCCAAATCACATTTGTTTATATAATCGGAAAAGGGGATATTGGCAATTCTTGCGCCGGTCTCATCGGTTGTATATTTCGTTTCGGTTTTGCCGAGCGTGTTTTTGCTGTGCGTAGCTTTGGCAATGTAGCTGATAAAAAATGAAGCGATGATGAGTACGATGACGCAGACAACGGCCAGAACAACGCATACAATTCTTTTGGGTGCTTTCATAAATTTCACGCTTTCTTTTATTTTAACTTTCTCTATTATATTTTCTTTTTACTGCTTACAGCACATCATATTCACGAACAAACGCGTTGACGAAAAGAGGCCCCATATCCATGGCAAGAATAACCGGTTTTTCGTCTTTTATCATGACGGTCATGCCTTCACCCTCGCTGAATTTTGTCAGGTTGCGGTCAAGAAGCTTTTCCACGCTGCCGTCATCGGGGTTGATTTTGTAAATTGCCTGTGTTTCGTTGTTGGTTGCCGCTAAGATAGAACCGTCATAAAACTCTGCACCCTGAATGGATTCAACGGTTTCAGAAAGCGAAATTTCTTTGACAAAGCGCATACTGTCGGTGGTGTCATAGACAAGCAGTTTTGTTGTCTGTCTGGAATGGTCACAGCAATAAAGCAAGCCGTTTTCGGAATTGACACAGACCCACGGCAAGCCTCGCGTTACCTGCTTTGCGTCAAGAATGTAATAATCAACCAGATTCAGCGTTTTGGCGTCATAAACGCCGACAATCGGATAGTTCCACTTTTTGCTGTCTTCAAGTCCGGCATAAATATATCCGTTATAATAGCTCAGACCGCCGATATGCTTGATTGCATATTTTTGCGAAAGCTCATCGGGAATGGCACGATAGTTTGCGCTGATTACGGTTTTTGTATCGTCCGTTGTCTGAATAAGCGTGTTTTTGGACGAAAAAAACAGGTTTTGTCCGTCGGTTGTTATGCCCTGAGAATGAAAATAGGCATCAATGCCGACGATGTTGGTTTTTGCAAGGTCGCTTCGCTGAGATTGCGACAGAAGATCAATGCCGTCGGTTGTCAGAGTCAGCACAGTCAGAACAAGGGCAAAAATGGTGGAAAGTATTTTTTTGATGCCGATTAACTGTTCGCTCATGATTTTCTCCCTCTTTCGGTAATTTATGGGTTCTTTTGCTTTCAGTATAGCATAAGCCGTTTTGGCAGTCAATAAATGTTTACGCAAATATATAATATAGAAAGCAGCAAACAAAAATAAAAAAATCCGAAAAAACGGTTGACAAAATAAAAATAAGGTAGTATGATAGCTTTAACTTGAATATCTTTTCAAGAGAAACCAAAAGCTTTGATGGGAAAAAAGTTTCCTCTTGCTTTTTCAGAGAGCCGCCGCGTGGTGCAAGGCGGTAAAGCAGCCGAAATATAACTCGTCCCGGAGCTTTCAGACTGAGAAACGTTTTCGATTAGGTCTGAACGGGCTCTCCCGTTACAGAGACTCGCATTGATGGATGCGACTGAGTGGGTGTTATCACCAAAAAGAGTGGTACCGCGGAGAATAAAAATATCTTCGTCTCTTTTACACAAAAAAGCAGCTTTGCGTTTTTGGGTAACAGAGACTTTTTTAATGCTCTGTTTCAGCCGCAAAGCGAAAAAACAGGCACTGCTTATGAGGAGGTAATATTGATTATGAAAGGTTATGAAAAATACACAAGGCAGTTCTTTGAAGCAAAGCTGGTCGATATGGACTGGAGACACAAAACTTACATTGACAAAGCGCCCATCTGGTGCAGCGTGGATCTTCGCGACGGCAACCAGTCGCTGATTATTCCGATGAGCCTTGAAGAAAAACTGGACTTTTTCAAATTCCTTGTTAAAGTCGGTTTCAAGGAAATTGAAGTGGGCTTTCCTGCCGCTTCCGAAACGGAATATGAATTCTGCCGCGCACTGATTGAACAGAATCTCATTCCCGATGATGTCACCATTCAGGTTCTGACGCAGTCAAGAGAACACATCATCGCAAAAACCTTTGAAGCGCTCAAGGGCTGCAAAAATGCAATCGTTCATCTTTATAATTCCACCTCTGTGGCGCAGCGCGAACAGGTGTTCAGAAAGAGCAAACAGGAAATTATCGACATTGCCGTTTTCGGCGCCAAGCTTTGCAAGCAGTACAGAGAAAAAACGCCCGGCAATTTCAAGTTTGAATATTCACCCGAAAGCTTCACCGGAACCGAGCCGGAATTTGCCGTGGAAATCTGCAATGCCGTCATCGACATCTGGCAGCCGACCGAGGACGATAAGGTCATCATCAACCTGCCCGTTACGGTTTCCCATTCCATGCCGCACGTTTATGCAAACCAGGTTGAATATATGTGCAAAAATATGAACAGAAGAGAAAACCTCATCGTTTCGCTTCATCCGCATAACGACAGAGGCTGCGCGGTTGCAGACAGCGAAATGGGACTGCTTGCCGGTGCGGACAGAATTGAGGGAACACTTTTCGGAAACGGCGAAAGAACCGGTAATGTTGATATTATTACGCTTGCGCTGAATATGTATTCACAGGGCGTTGATCCCGAACTTGATTTTTCCAATCTTCCGGAAATCACCGAAGTTTATGAACGAGTGACCCGTATGCATGTTTATGAGCGCCAGCCATACAGCGGCAAGCTTGTTTTCTCGGCTTTCAGCGGTTCGCATCAGGACGCCATCGCAAAGGGTATGAAATTCAGAGAAGAAAAAGACCCCGAGCACTGGAATGTTCCTTATCTTCCGATTGACCCGACCGATGTCGGCAGAGACTATGAAGCCGATGTAATCCGAATCAATTCCCAGTCGGGCAAGGGCGGTATCGGCTATATTCTGGAAACACAGTTCTCCTTTGTTCTGCCGCCGAAGATGAGAGAAGATTTCGGCTATCATGTCAAAAGTATTTCCGATCATGCGCACAAGGAATTGCTTCCGAAAGAGGTTTATGATATTCTTATAAGAGACTATGTTAATATTGAAACGGATCTTGCCGTGACGGAAGCACATTATGTTCAAAAGGATAACAAGGGCATCAAAGCGTTTGTTTCGGGCAGATTCAAAGGCAAGGAATTTGAAATTGCCGCAAACGGAAACGGCAGACTGGACGCTGTTTCCAACGCGCTCAAGGAAATTGTCGGCGACAGCTTCTCGGTTGAATCTTACACCGAGCACGCTCTTGAGGTCAGCTCAAAATCTCAGGCGGCTTCCTATGTCGGCATCAAAGGCGCAGACGGCAAGCTCACATGGGGTGTCGGCATTGACAGCGACATTATCGTTTCTTCAATCAAAGCCCTTGTCAGCGCAATTAACAGAATGACAGCATAATAAAATTTTAATTAAAACAAAGGACAGAGACTTATGATTATTTCAGGAGCAGAGATTATTATTGAAACGCTCATTGAACAGGGCGTTACCGATGTTTTCGGCTATCCGGGCGGTCAGGTACTCAATATTTATGACGCACTTTATGAAAGAAGCGACAGAATCAATCACATTCTGACTGCGCACGAGCAGGGCGCCGCCCATGCTGCGGACGGCTACTTCAGAGGAACGGGCAAAACCGGTGTTTGCATTGCAACCTCCGGCCCGGGCGCAACCAATCTTGTCACGGGTATTGCAACGGCAATGCTCGATTCGGTGGCAATGGTTGCCATCACCGGCAACGTGCCGTGCGACCTGATTGGAAAAGACAGCTTTCAGGAAATTGATATAACCGGAATCACGCTTCCGATTACCAAGCATAACTATTTTGTCAACAAGGTTGAAGAATTGGCAGATACAATCAGAGAAGCGTTTCAGATTGCCCGCTCGGGCAGACCGGGACCGGTTCTGATTGACGTTCCGAAAGATGTTCAGGTTGCCAGATGCGAATATGAGCCGAAACCGGTTTATCCGCTTTTTGAAGCCGACAAAGCACCGAAAGACGGCATTGAAGAGGCGATTGAGCTGATCAACAATGCCAAAAGGCCGTATATCTATGTCGGCGGCGGTGTGATCGGCACAGGCATTTATGACGACGTTGTGAAGTTTGCCGACAAAATTGACGCTGTCATCGGCTGCACGCTGATGGGACTTTCCGCAATTCCCACAGACTGCGAAAGATTCCTCGGTATGCAGGGCATGCACGGCCACTTCGCTTCCAGCATGGCGCAGAACAACGCCGACCTGATTCTTGCAATCGGTGTGCGCTTCAGCGACAGGGCAACCGGCAACAAGAAAAAATATTGCCGGAATGCAAAGATTATTCAGGTTGACATCGACTTTTCCGAAATAGACAAGAACATTAATGTTGACGTGGGAATCATCGGCGATGTTGCCGATGCGTTCGGAAAAATTGCAGACGGCGCAAAAGAAGCAAAGCACCCCGAATGGATGCAGTTTGTTTCTCAGCTGAAAGAAAAAGAACAGGCAACCGAAAAGAAAGCCGAACAAAGATATCAGGCCATGGGCAAAAACAGATTGCTCACCCCGAAAATGACCTTTGACATCATAAACAGCATCATTGATGAAGACACCATCATTGCAACCGACGTCGGTCAGCATCAGATGTGGGCGGCGCAGTATTCAAACTTCAAAAAGGTCAGAAAGTTTGTTTCAAGCGGCGGTCTGGACACAATGGGCTTCGGTATGGGCGCCGCAATGGGTGCGGCTGTCGGCTCAAAAGACAGAGTTGTTCTTGTCACGGGTGACGGAAGCTTCGGCATGAACCTCAACGAGATGGCAACCGCTGTTTCCTATAATATTCCGATTACAATTGTCATCATGAACAACGGCGTTCTCGGAATGGTCAGACAGTGGCAGACGCTTTTCTATAACAGACATTATTCCAACACAACCCTCGGCAGAAAAACCGATTTCATCAAGCTTGCCGATGCCTTCGGCTGCAAGGGTATGTCGGCTTCAACACCCGAGGAGTTTGAAAAGGCGTTCAGTGAAGCGTATAACACCGACGCCCCGGTTCTGATTGACTGCCATATCGACGAAGATGAATTCGTTCTTCCCATGCTTCCGCCGGGAGGCAGCATTGACGACATCATCACCGAAAAAGGAGAGTGATTTTTGTGAGCAACAAATTTGTAATTGCCGTTTATGTTGACAACAAGTTCGGCGTGCTGACAAGAGTAACAAGCATGTTTACCCGCAGAGGCTTCAACATTGACGCGCTGACCGTTGGCGAAACGGAATGTCCCGAATATTCAAGAATCACCATTTCCATGAGCGGCGACGGCTATGCAAGAACGCAGCTGATCAATCAGCTTCGAAAGCTTCACAACGTCAAAAAAGTGGAATACCTTGAAGAAGACTCATTGACAAGGGAACTGCTTTTGATTAAAATAAAAAACGATCCCGCTCAAAGGCAGGAGGCGCTTTCGGCGATGAACATTTTCGGCGCAAAAATTGTTGATTACAGCGTCAACGCCCTTTGCGTTGAAATCACCGGAGAGCCGACAAAAATCGATTCGTTCATTGATATTCTCAAGCCTTACGGTATAATAGAAATGTGCCGCACGGGCATTGTTGCCCTTGAAAGAGGCGAAACCAGCATCTTATCAAAATAACCGATAAGGGTACAAAACAGTTAAAACACACACTGATTGACCGCCAAGCGGAAAACCGGACTGTGCTAAAATAAACTTTTCTATAAAAAGGAGTAATTGAAAATGGCTAACAAAATTTACTATCAGCAAGACTGCAATCTTGCAAAGCTCGACGGCAAAACCGTTGCAATCATCGGCTACGGTTCACAGGGTCACGCGCATGCGCTGAACCTTCGTGATTCAGGTGTTGATGTAATTGTGGGTCTTTATGAGGGCAGCAAAAGCTGGAAAAAGGCTGAAGACGCAGGCCTTAAAGTTATGACATCGGCAGAAGCTGCAAAAAATGCAGACATTATCATGATTCTTATCAACGATGAAAAGCAGGCAAAGCTTTATAAAGAAAGCATTGAACCCAACCTTACCGAGGGCAAAACGCTTGCATTCGCTCACGGCTTCAACATTCATTTCGGCTGCATCAAGCCCCCGAAGAATGTTAACGTTATCATGATTGCTCCCAAAGGCCCCGGCCACACCGTAAGAAGCGAATATCAGGCCGGCAAAGGCGTTCCGTGCCTGATTGCTGTTGAACAGGACGCAACAGGCGACGCACTTGAAATCGGTCTTGCTTATGCACTCGGCATCGGCGGCGCACGCGCAGGTGTTCTTGAAACAACTTTCAGAACCGAAACAGAAACCGACCTCTTCGGCGAACAGGCTGTTCTTTGCGGCGGTGTCTGCGCTCTGATGCAGGCAGGTTTTGAAACGCTTTGCGAAGCAGGCTATGACCCGAGAAACGCCTATTTTGAATGCATTCACGAAATGAAGCTTATCGTTGACCTGATTTATCAGAGCGGCTTTGAGGGAATGAGATATTCCATCTCAAACACAGCTGAATACGGCGACTACATCACCGGTCCGAAGATCATCACCGAGGACACAAAGAAAGCCATGAAGAAGATTCTTTCCGACATTCAGGACGGTTCTTTTGCAAAAGAATTCCTGCTTGACATGTCAGACGCAGGCTCACAGGTTCACTTCAACGCGATGAGAAAGAAAGCTGCCGAGCATCCGTCAGAGATCGTCGGCAAGGAAATCAGAAAGCTTTACAGCTGGAGCGATGAGGATAAGCTCATCAACAACTGATTAGTTAATCCGTATTGATTTGATTAATTAAGCCGGTTGAACATCGGTGTTTGCCGTATGTTTGACCGGTTTTTTAATAAGATTTATTATATTGAAAAGGGTGATAACAGTGATTAAAGATACAATCGTTGACGGCTTTAACAATGCGCCGCACCGTTCGCTTTATCATGCGCTCGGACTGACAAAAGAAGAAACAGAAAGACCGCTTATCGGCATCGTTTCGTCCTATAACGAAATTGTTCCCGGACATATGAATCTTGACAAAATTACGCAGGCGGTAAAAATGGGCGTTGCTCTTGCAGGCGGAACCCCGATCATGTTCCCGGCAATCGCCGTTTGCGACGGCATCGCCATGGGTCACAAGGGCATGAAATATTCGCTTGTTACGCGTGACCTGATTGCCGATTCAACGGAAGCGATGGTGCTTGCACACGGCTTTGACGGTCTTGTGATGATTCCGAACTGCGACAAGAACGTCCCCGGCCTTCTGATGGCGGCGGCAAGACTGAACATTCCGACCATTTTTGTTTCCGGCGGTCCGATGCTTGCCGGCAGAGTGGGCGGCAGAAAAACAAGCCTTTCAAGCATGTTTGAAGCAGTCGGTTCCTATGCGGCAGGCAAAATCGGCGACGAAAAGCTGCTTGAATTTGAAGAAAAAACCTGCCCGACCTGCGGCTCCTGCTCGGGAATGTATACGGCAAACTCCATGAACTGCCTGACAGAGGTTCTCGGC
>JBJFHW010000317.1:0-7531 GCA_051893965.1 Acutalibacteraceae bacterium | reverse complement strand
GTATATATTCCGGATAATTTCAAAAAATTTGCAAGAATCGTTTTGCCGTCGGGCGTCATAATGGATTCCGGGTGAAACTGAAGACCGTAAACTTCATAGTCCTTGTGCTTGACGGCCATAATTTCGCCGTCGTCTGCTCTTGCCGTCACTTTAAGGCAAGCGGGAAGCGTTTCTTCATTTGCCGCAAGGGAATGATATCTTGCCACGGGAATGGAATTGGGAAGTCCCTCAAAAAGCTTGCACGAAAGGTCAAGTGATGCGTCGGACTGCTTTCCGTGCATCAGTTTTTTGGCGTAGGTTACTTCGCCGCCGTAAGCTAAGCAGATGGACTGATGACCGAGACAAACGCCTAAAATGGGAATGTTTCCGCCAAGCTTTTTAACAGCTTCAACGCAGATTCCTGCATCTTCCGGTCTGCCGGGACCCGGTGAAATGATGATGGCCGCAGGGGCAAGTACTTCAATTTCTTCGGCTGTCATCGCATCGTTTCTGATCACCTTGATGTCGCTTTCCATGCAGCCGACAAGCTGAAAAAGATTATAGGAAAAGCTGTCATAGTTATCAATCAATAAAATCATTTTTCTTTCCGCCTTTCTTATAATTCTTCCTGCGCCGTTTTCAGCGCATTGACAACCGCCGCCGCTTTGTTGATACATTCGCGGTATTCATTTTCGGGTACGGAATCGGCAACAATGCCTGCACCGCTTCGGACGAACACCTTGCCGTTTTTCTTATAGGCAATGCGAATGGCAATGCAGGTGTCGAGGTTACCGGTAAAATCAATGTAGCCAATGGCGCCGCCGTAAATTCCGCGCTTGTTGTTTTCAAGGTCGTTAATCAGCTGGCAAGCCATAATTTTCGGTGCGCCCGAAAGAGTGCCTGCCGGAAGAACGGCATTCACAGCGTCAAGCGCATCACAGTCGTCGCGGATTTCACCTCGCACGGTTGAGCCGATGTGCATCACATGGGAATAGCGCTCAATTTCGTGATATTTTTCAACGCTGACCGTGCCGAATTTGCTGATTTTTCCAAGGTCGTTTCTTCCGAGATCAACGAGCATGTTGTGTTCGGCAAGCTCTTTCGGGTCGGCAAGAAGCTCTTTTTCAAGCTGTTTGTCTTCCTGTTCGGTTTTGCCCCTCGGTCTTGTTCCCGCAAGCGGAAAAGTGTGAAGCACACCGTCTTCAAGCTTAACAAGCGTTTCGGGAGAAGCACCGGCGACCTCCATGTCGCTTCCGGAAAAATAAAACATATAGGGTGAGGGGTTGATCGTGCGCAGCACGCGGTAGGTATTAAACAAACTGCCCTCAAAGTCGGCTTCTAAGCGGTTGGAAAGAACCAGCTGAAAAATGTCGCCCTCAATGATATGTTCTTTGGTTTTTTCAACCATTTTGCAATATTCTTCTTCATCAAACAAGCGCCTGATTTCGCTTGTCATTCTGCCGCCGAGCTTTGTTTTCGGTTTGCCGTTTTCAATCAGCTCTTTCATCTGCGCAAGCTCCATCACCGCGCGGTTATATTCGCTTTCAACGCTTTCAAGGCTGATGTTGGCAATCAGAATGATTTTCTGCCTGAAATTGTCAAAGGCAATGACCTTGTCAAACAGCATCAGGTCAATATCTTTGAACGCTTCGGTGTCTTTTGCGTCAAGATGAAGCGTCGGCTCGGAATATTTGAGATAATCATAAGAAAAATAGCCCACAAGGCCGCCGGCAAACGGCGGAAGATAATCCATTCGGATTGCTTTGTGAGAAGAAATTACCTGACGGATATATTTTTCCGGATCGCCGCTTTCAATGGTGACGCCGTCAAGCCTGATAACGCCGTTTGTGCAGGTGATTTCCATTTTCGGTGCATAGCCGAGGAAAGTATATCTGCCCCAGTGTTCGTTGTCGCCTGCGCTTTCAAGCATATAGCAATGGTCGGACACATTCATCAGAATCCGCATCACCTCCACGGGCGTTTTCACATCGGAAAACATTTCGCAGCTGACGGGTACGGTGTTATACACGCCCTCGGCAGCAATGTTTTTGACTTGTTCAAGACTCGGTCTTATCAAAAGAATCACCCTTTCTTTTCTGCCAAGGAAAACAAAAACGCCCTTGACAGAGAATTTACTCTGTCAAGGACGAATAAAAGCTTATCCGTGGTGCCACCTTGATTCACAGCTTATACTGTGCGCTTTGCGGAATACCAACATATTCCCGGCAACTGACGTATGCCCACACGTTGCAGAATACTCAGCGATTACGCTTTTGACTGCACCCTCGGCGGTCCATTTGACAATCCGTTTCGGTTCCGGCTCTCAGCTTCCCGGACTCTCTGTATCGGCGTATATTGTCTTTATCTCCGCTTCAACGGTTTAACATATTAAATTTTGCTTTTGTTTGAGTTGATTTTATCACTGTATTTTCTGTTTGTCAAGAGGCAAACGGGAATTTATCAATATTTTCTTGAAAGCAGACTTTCGGCTTCCTCGCGGGTGATTTTTCCGCTGTTGCAGTCTGCCATAACCTGAACGTCTTTGTCGTTAAGCTTATAGAACAGCCATACGATGAGGGCAAGCAGGTTTCCGATTGCCGGAATCATTGCATAGGTAAACCACAAAACGGCAAGTGCGTGATCGGATTGCGTTGCGCCGATCTGGTTGAGCTCCTGGAAGTTTTCAACGCTATAATTGACCCAGCCGGTGGATTTCAGGCCGAGAATGAACAGACACATGGAGCCTGAAATGGCGCCCGTAAGCTTTGCCATAAAGGTCTGAATGGCAAAGGTGATACCTTTTGCTTCAATGCCCGATCTGTATTTTCCGTATTCTGCGCAGTCGGGTGTGAACATAAACATAACAACGCCGATGATGGAAAGCGGAATGGAACGAAGCGTTGAAAGAATAATGAAAGCAACGATGCTGTTATAGCCGACAACATAAATGATGCCGCTTAAAAGGATTGCCGCAGCACTGCTGATCAGATAAAGCTTCATTTTGTCCATTTTTCTGATGATGTGCGGAACAAGAAGCGAAATAATCAGCGACGGAACTACGTTCAGAACGCCGACAACCAGTGAGAACAGTTCGTTGTGGAACAGATAATAGGAAACAAACAGGTTCATGCTGTTTGTAACATTACAGGCGGAATAGAAGAAGAAGCCGAGATAATAGATGAGCAGATATTTGTTTTTGAACAGATAGCTGAACATTTTGCGAAGTGTGAAAGCTTCATCGTCTTCGCCGCCAAATCTTTCTTTGATACGAATGCAGGCGGGAACCATTGTGCCGACTGCAAAAACAGCAACGAGAAGAGCAACAACACCATAGTTAAGACCGATTTTATCGCTGACAAGAACGGTTGCAACAACGGTTGTGAAAGCGGTGCCGACGCCGGCCCAGATGCTCTTATAGGACAGCATGGTTCCTCTTTCGTCGAGGTTTTCGGTCATGGAAGTGATGACGCCGTAAATCGGAACATCGCAAAGCGTATAGGCGGTATCCCATAAAATATAAGCGATTGCAAACCAGGCAAGCTTTGTTATCTCAGAGCTTCCGCGCGGAATGACGAAAAGAAGAATGGTGGTAATGGGAATAAAGACGGTTGAAATTCTCAGCCACGGCAAAAACTTCTTGCCGCTTTTGAATTTGACCGAGTCAAAAATAACGCCGAAAATGGCATCGTTGACTGCGTCCCAGATTTTGACGGCAATCATGACCGAGCCCGATTTTGTCGGATCAACGCCGATGAAAAGCATATAAGTGGTAAGGTAAGTTGAAACAAGAGAATAGATCGCGTTCTGACCTGCAAAATAAAGGTAATAGCTCATTCTCTCTTTGGGATCGGTTGCCCAACCGGTCGGTGTACGCCGGATTTCGGCAAGTTTACTCATAAATGGTTCCTCCTTAAAACGGAAAAAAGTTTAATCCGTTTTACTTGAATTTTCTCACTTAGTAATACTTTAGTAATACTATTACTGACTGATGTTATATTTTACAACAATTGAGAACATTCCGTCAACGAACAGAATAACAGAAAAAACAACCCCTTTTTTGGTGCAATTGACAAAGAACAAGCTTATTCGCCGCAAAGGCGCGCTTCAAGGCGGTAAATCGGCTGCCCCAAATCGGAAAAACGCTTTTCATATTCCGTGACGATGTTATCTTCCATGCCGCTTGCGTGAAGATCAAGCGAAATGTTGGAAAGAACAAAGCCGCATTTTGAAAACTCTTCAATTGAAAATTCAAAAAAGTGCATATTGTCGGTCTTTTGAAAAATCGCGCCGCCGTCTTTGAGAACGCGTTTATAAATTTCAAGAAAGCTTTCGTGTGTCAGGCGGTGTTTTGCCTGCCTTTTTTTCGGAAACGGGCAGGAAAAATTCAGATAAATGTGCTCGGCACTTTTTTCCGGAATATATAAATCCAGCTTTTCTGCGCCGAGAATTAAAAACTTCAGGTTGTCAAGCTTTGCGTTTTTTGCTTTTTCGCATGCCTGAACAATCACACTTCGGTTGATTTCAACGGCAATATAGTTGATGTCGGGGTTGCGTTTTGCAATTTCGCAGGCAAACTGTCCTTTGCCGCAGCCGATTTCAAGAACAAGCGGATTGTTGTTTTGGAAAACTGCGGCAATGTCAATCAGATGCTTTTGCGGCTCGACGCCGTATTCAAGCTTTTCTTCTTCAATTTCAATCAGATATTCACTGCATTTTTCAAGACGCGGCTCCAGATTCTTTTTACGCCTCATTCTCATTTTTTTCTGCTCCTTTTTATCAAAAAATACTTGTATATTTAAACCGATTACAATATAATAACACAAAATAAAAAATTTACAAGAGGTGACGATATGAAGTCCGTACCGAACAGACTGCGCAATATTCGCAGAAGAATTCTGCTGGAACAGCATCTTGCCGTAAAACGTCTGAAAGGCGAAAAGGTGATGTATTCCCTTTACACAAAAAAGGAAATTGATTTTTGCCCGTCAAGAAAGCACGCAAAAATTGTTCCGTTTGTCATCGGCGAGGGAAAGCCGACGGTAATCATCTGCCCGGGCGGAGCCTATCAGTTTGTTTCCTATAATAATGAGGGCGCAGAGATTGCCAAGCAGCTCAACAAGCTCGGATATAATGCTTTTATGGTGGTTTACCGTGTGGGAAGACACGCGCGTTTTCCGGCGCCGATGGAGGATCTTGCAAGGGCAATCAGTTTTGTCAAATATAACGCCGGGCGTTTTCAGATTAATGCCGAAGATTTTTATCTTTGCGGCGCTTCCGCAGGCGGACACCTTTGCGCTTATTTCGGCGCAAAATATCCCGATTTTGAAAAACCGTACTGCGGCAAAACCTATGATCTGAGACCAAAAGGCATCATACTTTCCTATCCCGTCATCAGCCTGGTGGAGGAAACGCATGAAGTTTCCTGCCTGACGTTGCTCGGTGAATGTGATTACGAAGAAAAAAGGCGCCGCTCGGTTGAATTTCTTGTCGGGAGCGATTATCCACCGACGTTTTTCTGGCATTGCGAGGGCGACAAAACCGTTCCCATCAGCAACAGCATTCGTCTGGACGAAAAACTCAGTCAGCTGGGCGTGGTTCATCAGTTCAACCGCTATCCGAAAGGCGGGCACGGAATCGGCTTAGGCTTCGGAACAACGGCGCAGGGATGGATTTATGATGCGGTTAAGTTTTTGCAGGAAAAAACTTAATTTAATTAGAACAAACTTGCGTAAGGACTTTGCTTTGAGGATTGTTGACAAATTCTGAATTATGTCTTATCATTAACATAGACATCTGTTGACTGCACCGAAAAAATGAGGTTAACTCCACACTCCAAACTCCACACTCCAAACTGAAAGGGAAAGGATTGATAAAAGCATGGGCGTTGTTACTGCCATTTCAAGATATATCCTGCCGTTTCTTACGGTGGTCATTCTGACAAAATGTATGCTTTCTCTTTTTCTCGGTCACCCGAAAGAAAAAATCTACGGCTATATTATTGATACGACCGACGGTCAAAGCTATCCGCTGAATATGTGGGAAACTTCCATCGGCCGCAGCAATTCGTGCGATATTGTCATCGGTTATGACACGGTTTCGCGTTTTCAGGCGGTAATCAGCAGAAGAATTGACGGCTGGTATGTTTATGATTTGTTTTCAAAATCAGGCATCATGGTAAACGGAGAAAAAATCGATAAAAAAACCACCATCAAAAACGGTGATGTCCTGACATTCGGAATTGTTCAGTATCGTTTCATGGTGACTGATGATCCCGTTGTCCGCGTCGGAAAGAAAAAAGGCAAGCGTGCTTCTTCAAAGGATACGCCGAGGTTCGATGAAAGACCGTACAGTCCCTCCAAGACAACATCGCCGTTCGATGAAAGACCGTACACTTCCTCCAAGACAACACCGCCGTTTTCTGAACCGGATTCTCATTATAAGCCGGAGGACTTTTATGATTATAACAATAAGCCGAATTTGAATTTTGACGAGAAAGATTCCTATAAAAACAGTTCTTATTACGCAAGTTCAGACAGTTCAAAATATTCTGACGATATTTTTTCAAATATGGACATCTTCACGGTTGAAACACCGGGAAGAGCAGACGAAAAGCATTATACTTATACCGGCACAAGACCTGCCGTCATCAATAAGGACACAGGGGAAACCTATGTTCTGTGCGGAGATCTGGTTTCCATCGGAAGAAGCCGCACAAATGACATAAAGCTTCTTTCACCGACGGTGTCGCGCCATCATGCGGACCTTGTGCTTTATGAGGACGGTTGGGCGATTGTTGATGCAAACTCCTCATCGGGAACTTTCCTCAACGGTAACCGTATCAGTCAGCCCCAGCTCCTTTTTGACGGTGACGTCATAGCCATCAGCGACGAAAGACTGTTTTATACCGTTAACCCATCGGCACAGAAACAGGAAAGATAATTTGAGAGAATAAGAAAAAAACGAAAAACCGCTTGGCAAACTTTGCCCGATTCCTATATGATTAAGGTGAATTGTTACACGATATGCCGGGCAAGGAATGAAATAACACAGTGAATTCATTTTCCGTTTGTGCCTTTTGAGAAAGGAATGATCATAAAAATGGCAAAAGAAAAAGTCAAATACAGAGACAGGCTCAGAAGAAAATATAAATATGTTGACAGAGGTTTCATTCTTCTGCTTTTAACCATTTTTCAGTTTCTGACAAGCGTGCCTGTCATTATTTCCGACGGAAAGTTTTATCCGATTCATGCGCTTTTGTTCATCGGCTATACCGCTTTTGAATGGCTTTATGTTTTCGTGATGCACACATTTTTCAAAAAGGTGAACTTTGAACTGGAGTTTATTGCCTTTTTTCTTTGCGGAATCGGACTTGTTGTGACAACAAGCATCAATAAAAATCAAATGATAACGCAGCTCGGTGCAATCATCATCGGCGTTGTTGTTTATGATATTCTTCTTTGGTTTTTGCAGGACGTCAAGCGCGTGATGAGCGTGCGTTTTCCGCTTGCAATTTTTACGCTGCTTTTCTTTGCCGGATGCTTTGTTGTCATTC
>JBJFHW010000316.1:0-1660 GCA_051893965.1 Acutalibacteraceae bacterium | reverse complement strand
TGAAGTGATTCTGATGCTTATTGAATATGCAAAATCAAAGGGCAAAACGGGCTTTGCTTATATTTCAAACCTCGGAAGAAGCTGGAGCGAAAGGGAAATTGATTCCATAGAAGCGGTGGAAGCCTATATTGAAGAGCAAAACAGCACCGATGAAATGTGGAGAGAATTTCGCTCTTTAACCGGCGTGAAAAATGCAAACCCCACAACAAAACAAAGAAATTATTTCTCTGTATGGAAAAACGAACTTGGCTTTGACTGTGAAATGATATATCTTGCCTATGAGATAAGCATTGAAAAAACCGAAAAAATGAGCCTTGCCTATATGGATAAAGTGCTCAAAAACTGGCACAAAAACGGCATCAAAACACCGGTTGATGTTCAGAAAGAGCAGGAGCAATGGGCTTCTCAAACGCAAAAGTCCAAAAAATCCAAGCCGGCGGAAAAACCGGCGCAGAGCGATTCGTCATATGATCTTGATGCGTTTGCAAAAAAATCACTGAAGCTGAAATATCAAAACAACTGACAGAAGTTCAATCAATAAGGGAGGTAGCAGCAATGGCATACAAAACAAGCGTTTATCAAAAAGCAAAGTCGGTTCTTGAGGAAAGAAGAGCCGCTGCCATGGAAAATCAGGAAGCAAGGCACAGCGCTGCTTTGCTGAAATGTCCGGCGCTTTTGGAAATTGAGCGCGAAATGGCAAGCTACGGTGCCGAAGTAATCAAAGCTGTTGCCATGGGACTGGACGCACACGAATATATCGAAAAGCTTTCCGTAAAAAGTCTTGACGCGCAAAAGCGCCGCAAACAGGAACTTGTCAAGGCCGGTTTCCCGGAAGATTATCTTGAAATAAAATATACCTGCGACATTTGTAAGGACACAGGCTCGCATGACGGCTATTACTGCGAATGTTATAAAAAGCTTATCAAGCAAATTGCCCGTCAGCAGATTGGCGCGGCGGGACAGATTGAAAAATGCAGTTTTGAAAAGTTCAGTCTTGATTATTACCCCGATGTAACAGACGGTGTTCTCGGTATCAGCCAGAAAGAGCACATGCAAGATGTTTATAATTATTGCTTTGAATATGCCAAGCATTTTTCAAAAAAGTCCGACAGCATCATTATGCTCGGAAAAACCGGGCTCGGGAAAACGCATCTTTCGCTTGCCATTGCCTCGGTTGTCAGCGACAAAGGCTATGATGTTTATTACAGCAGTGTTCAGAATGTGATGAACACGCTTGAAAAAGAGCATTTCGGAAAAGAAAAGACCGACGCAAGCATCGAAGAGGATCTTTTTGAAAGCGATCTTCTGATTCTTGACGACCTCGGTGCGGAATTTGCAACGCAATTTACCATTGCCCAATTATACAATATTTTAAGCACAAGAATCACAAAAGGTCTGCCGATGATTATCAGCACCAATCTGACAATGCGTGAAATTGAACAAAAATATTCTCAGCGCATTGCTTCAAGAATTGTGGGAACGGCAATGCCTGTGCAGTTCTGCGGCAGGGACATCAGACAGCTGAAAAACGCATAGTCGAAAAAATGCACTATGTTGGGTGCAGTGTTCATTATATGTGATGAAAATTAAAAAAATCGCTCCGATTTGTATGTGTTAAAATGATGTGACCCAATAAAAAAGAGAAGTAACTTCAAAATAT
>JBJFHW010000315.1:0-1660 GCA_051893965.1 Acutalibacteraceae bacterium | reverse complement strand
TTATCCTTATAAATTCGACTTTATCATCAAAAGAACAAATACTGATAAGATAATCTTCAATTTCGTCACAGCGAAAAGCGAGCGTTTCAAAGCGGAACGCTTTTTTTTCAATATAGTCTGAAAAATCAAGCGCTTTCAGCCCTGCCGCAATTCCTTTTCCGTTTTGCTTGAGAAAGCTTTCTTTCAGCGTCCAGAGCCTTATGAATGTTTTGGGTTGGTTCCGGCTTTTTTTCAAAACTTCAAGTTCGTTTTGGCAAAGCACCCGTTCGGCAACCGAAAATTTAAAATCATGCACTTTTTCTGCGTCAATTCCCACAGGAAATTCGGAAAACGCACAGCAGACAAAACCGTCCGTGTGGCTGATATTGAAAAAAATCGGTTCATTTTCAAAACCGGGCTTGCCGTTTTCACCGAACCTCAGCTTTCTGTTTTGAACATGAAACTCCCGACAGCCGCACGAAAAAAGGTACCAGCCGAGAATGCTTTCTTTTTTTGCCCGCAGATTTTTATATTCCGAAATTTTCTCACGCTTTTCCTTTGGTAAAAAAACGTCTGCATTTTCAAAAAAGCTTTCGTCAAAATCGCCGATATACGAATAATATATTTTCATCTTAAACTGCTATACAATACAGAAAATCGCGCAAAAAAGGCATCAAGCCTTTCAGCAGTATCCGTACAGCTTCCTTTCACATGATATTGGCAAGGCAGCAATAAAATCATTGCTGCCTTTTGAAAATCAGTTATTAGTCGGATTCTGACCGTCTGCGCCGGGATTCTGCGTACCCTGAGGCTGTGTGCCGTAAGGTCCGTTCTGGGGATTTGTATTCTGATATGGGGGATTGTTATTCTGATTCGGCTGATAATAGGGATTGGACTGATAAGGCGGATTATAAGGCGCACCGTAAGGCGGAACCGTTTCATAATCTTCACACTTGGGCATAATCAAAGCGCAAATAATATAGGCAAGAATGCCTGAGCCGAAAACAACAACAAGAAGAACAAAGATGACTCTGACAATTGTCGGGTCAAAACCGAATCTTTCGGCAATACCGCTGCAAACACCGGCAAGCTTTTTATCGTGTCCCTTTGTAATTTTTTTAGAAGTATTCCGATAAATCTGATAGTAATCGTCCGGTGCTTTCGGCATAATCAGCGCCATAATCAGATAAACAATCAGCGTCGGAATAACGGCGGTATAAAGAGCAATCAGTGATACCGCAATTCTGATAATGGTCGGGTCAATGTTAAAATAATCCGCGATACCGCCGCAGACGCCCAAAAGCTTTTTATCCGGGCTGCAATATAATTTCTTTTCCATTGTGTAAACATTCCTTTCTGTATTAACACACAGTAAATTAATAATTTGTCGCACGGTGACTGTGCTCCCGTTCGGGTTAATGCTGAACTTTTTTTAAATGTCCGAGCCGTAAATAACTGATTAAGTTTACTGCTAAATGATAGTCTGATGCCATACTTATGTCGCGGTGTAATTATAAAAGTTTATTACTATCTACCCTGAGTGATCATATGGGCAGTGCCCGCCAGACATTATACACTTGACGGCTTATGCCGTCAAGTAGGAAACCCCCGGCGAGGGTTTCCTACGGATAAACAGTCCACCGGACTGTTTATCCTACCTTCCTGCGCGTTTTTGAAGCAT
>JBJFHW010000314.1:0-1662 GCA_051893965.1 Acutalibacteraceae bacterium | reverse complement strand
AACCGAAGATGTGATGAACATCATCGAACTTGAAAAGCCCATGGGCGTTATTACCTCACTCGGCGGTCAGACAGCCATCAATCTTGCCGAATCGCTCATGCAGCGCGGTGTTAAGATTATCGGCACCGATTTTGAAGCCATTGAAAGAGCTGAAAACCGCGACGCCTTTGAAAAAATTATGGAAGAGCTTGATATTCCCCAGCCGAAAGGCAGAGCCGTCACCAACATTGAAGACGGTGTTAAGGCGGCGGAAGAAATCGGCTATCCCGTGCTTGTGCGCCCGAGCTATGTTTTAGGCGGCAGAGCCATGCAGATTGTTGCCTGCGAACAGTCGCTTCGCACTTACCTCAAAAGCGCTGTTGAAATCAACGAAGATCAGCCCGTTCTGGTTGATAAATATATCGTTGGCAAAGAGCTTGAGGTTGATGCCGTCTGCGACGGAACCGATGTTTTTGTGCCCGGCATTATGGAGCACGTTGAAAGAACCGGTGTTCACTCGGGCGACTCCATCAGTGTTTATCCGACCTTCAGCGTTTCGCAAAAGGTGAAGGAAACCATGCTTGATTATACCAAAAAGCTCGGTCTCGGCATCGGAATTGTGGGACTTTTCAACATTCAGTTCATCGTTGACAAAAATGAAGATGTCTATATCATCGAAGTCAATCCTCGTTCTTCAAGAACGGTTCCGTTCCTTTCCAAAGCAACGGGCTATCCGCTTGCCGACATCGCAACGCTTGTCATTCTGGGCAAGAGCCTGAAAGAGCAGGGCTTTACCGAAATTTATCCGAAAGAAAAAGACAGATGGTATGTGAAGGTTCCTGCGTTCTCATTTTCAAAAATCACCGGTATTGATGCAACGCTTTCGCCCGAAATGAAATCAACCGGCGAAGCAATCGGCTATGACAAAAAGCTGACAAGAGCACTTTTGAAAGCGCTTCAGGCTTCGGGAACCAAGGTTGCCAATTACGGAACGGTGCTTGTTACCGTTGCCGATGCAGACAAGGACGAAGCACTGCCGCTTATCAAGAGATTTTATGACCTCGGCTTTAACATTGAAGCCACGGCAGGAACGGCAAAGTTCCTTAAATCCCACGGAATCCGAACAAGAGTGAAGGCAAAGCTTTCCGAGGGCAGTGAAGAAATTCTTTATTCACTTCGTCAGGGCTATGTGACCTATGTTATCAGCACCCGTGACGTCAACTCCGTTTCGGAAGAAACAGACGGCTATATTATCCGCCGCTGTGCCGTTGAAAACAACGTTACCATGTTCTCTTCGCTTGACACCGTAAAAGTTCTTCTTGATGTTCTTGAAGAAACAACCATCGGCGTTTCAACAATCTGAGGTGAAAAATGAAACAGGAAATTTTCAGTATCGTTTCTAACAAACAAATTGCCGAAAAAACCTTTGAAACGGTTCTTCGCGGTAACACCGAAGGAATCAGAGCAGGGCAGTTTGTGAACATAAAGCTTGACGGCTTCTTTCTCAGACGACCGATTTCGGTTTGCAACTTAGAAGAAGACCGACTGACGCTGATATATAAAACCGTGGGCAAAGGCACCGAAAAAATGAGTGCGCTTGAAAAAGGCGAAACGCTCGATTTACTCACAGGACTCGGCAACGGCTATGATACTTCAAAGAGCGGAGAACGTCCCCTGCTCGTC
>JBJFHW010000313.1:0-1677 GCA_051893965.1 Acutalibacteraceae bacterium | reverse complement strand
CGCCGCATTTCGGCTCTTTTTCTCCGATGGGCAGTTTGCCGCCCGGTTTTCATAACCCGGAGCTTTTTGCAAAAATAATTGTTAAGGAAGTATCAATATGATAGACAACGAACAAATTCAAAAGGTATGCCGTGCTTTTGGTATTGACGGCAAGCTTGTTAAGACTCAGATTTTCACTGACGGTCATATTAATTCAACCTATTGTGCACAGTTTGAAAACAACGGTGAAACAAAAAAATATCTTGTTCAGAATGTGAACATTCATGTTTTTAAAGATCAGGATCTGCTGATGAACAATATTGTCGGCGTAACCGATTTTCTTGCCAAAAAAATTGCCGAAGACGGCGGCGACCCGAAAAGAGAAACGCTGCATTTTCTCAAAGCCGAAAACGGCAAATATTATTATCCCGACGGTGACAACTGCTGGCGTATTTATGATTTTATTGACAATTCCTACACCTATAATCTGATTGACAGCAACGAAATTTTTGAATCTGCCGGTCAGAGCTTCGGCAGATTCCAATGCCTGCTTGACGGTTATCCCTGCGAAAAGCTCGGCGAAACAATTGAAAATTTCCACAACACACCCAAGCGTGTGGAGGCGCTTGAAAAAGCAATTGAAAAAGATGCCGCAAACAGAGCAGACAGCGTAAAAACTGAAATTGAATTTGCGCTTTCCAAAAAAGACAAAGCGGGATTGGCGGTCGATTTGCTGAATAAAGGCAAAATCCCCGTCCGCGTAACCCACAACGACACAAAAATCAACAACATTCTTTTTGACGAAGAAACCCACAAGGGACTTTGCGTCATCGACCTTGACACCATTATGCCCGGACTTTCGCTTTATGATTTCGGCGACGCAATCCGCTCCGGTGCAAGCACGGCACTTGAGGACGAAACCGATCTTTCCAAGGTTTCCGTTTCCCTGCCGCTTTATGAAAGCTATGTCAAAGGGTATCTGACAAGCTGCGCTTCCGCTTTGACCGAAGCCGAGGTTGACCACCTTGCATACGGCGCATGGCTGATGACCTATGAATGCGGCGTACGTTTTCTGACGGACTATCTTGACGGCGATGTTTATTTCAGAATCAGCCGCCCCGAGCATAATCTTGACAGAGCAAGAAACCAGTTCAAAATGGCAAGCGACATTGAGCTTCACATGGACGAAATGAACAAAGCAACAAGACGCATCTATGACGAGCTTATGAGCAAATAATGATATAAAAATATACTCTCTTTTAATCATACCTTTCAAAAAAGGTATGATTAAAATTTTAGCCATGCAATAAAACAAACTTTTTCTGCATTATTATTTTGAAAGAACCATTGCGAACATTTTCGCAAAAGAAAGGACGTGGCAGTTTTGCTTTTCGCTTTGAAAGTTGTCAGAGAAAAAAACGACAACGATCTTGAAGAGCTTTTAAACGGCATTTCCCAAGGCGACAACAATGCCTTTGAACAGTTCTATCGTAACACAAAAGCCGATGTTTACGGCTTTGCACTTTCCATTCTTAAAGATACCTTTGCCGCGGAAGATGTGCTTCAGGACACCTATGTTAAAATCATGAGTGCTGCGACTTCCTATTCGGCCTGCGGAAAACCGATGGCATGGGTGTTTACAATTACCAAAAATCTTGCTTTGATGAAGCTTCGCGAAAAAAAGCGATACGGCGAAAT
>JBJFHW010000312.1:0-7648 GCA_051893965.1 Acutalibacteraceae bacterium | reverse complement strand
TTGGAAAAGTCGTTCGGAAAACATTTAGCGAATTGGAGGAGCTTATGGATAATAGTATTGTTCAAATAATTGGTAATTTAAAAGATATGCGTTTTATCAAACCCGCTTCGCCGGAGGAAATAGAAAATGCAGAAAAAAGTTTGAATCTTAAATTTGCTGATGATTATACTGCGTATATTTCTCATTATGGCGTAATATCAGCACGAGGAATTGAACTTACCGGTATAACGGAATTTGAAAGATTAAGTGTTGTGTCTGTAACCAAAAGAGAAAAAGAACTGAATTCTAATATTCTGTCAAATATGTATGTGATTGAAAACATAGCGATTGATGGAATTGTTATTGTACAAGATGAAAAAGGACTTATTTATGCAGTTACTTCTAACAATAAGCCCAGAAAGATATTTAGTTCCTTGGCTGAATATATAGAAAATTCAAAATTTTGATGCGAATATTGAAAGATAACCTAAAATAACTTGGCGTTACGCAACAAAAACTCCCCGGAGAATATCTCAATTTAACATGAGATAATTCTTCGGGGCTGTTTTTATTGCAACGTGGGATTGTTCAATGGTTATGAAAAAGCAGAAAAATGTAACTTCCTCTTCAATGTTCTTTCGCAGACTGCTTTCTCTTAACCAACCTCAAAATAATCAAAACAATAATTAAAACGATTATTAAATACATAGTAATTGTTTTAAAAATTGTAACGGCGCAGGCAAAAGTTGAAACGACCTCGGAAAAACTGCGTGTGAGCATAATAATGCTGAATATATTTTCACAATAGTCACTGATAAACAGGCATATCGGAAGCGCGAGCAGTCCTTTGTTTTTCACTTTTAGTTTCAGCAAAACCGAAACGAAAAAAGCCGAATAAACAACCGGATAAATAAAATCAAGAGGCAGCTGCTTACGAAGATAAATGTCAAGCCCCTGCGGTGAAAGCAGAGAAACAAACTGCTGTGCCTGCTGATAGGTATAACCGAAAGTCATGTCGAACATTCTTAAATCGCCGGTACCGCTTTCAATTTCCGGAATGAAAACAAAATTCATAACAATGCAGATTATCAGTGTAAGCACACCGGAACAAATGAGAATGAAATTCTGTGCCTTTTTGTTTTTCATAATAATGTTCCTTTCATCATATTACAAAACAAAATATACCACAAATGTAAAAACAAATCAATCTGCAATAATAAGCAAAGAAATTTTCTGATTGCTGACCTCTGATTTCTGAACTCTACTATGCATAGGTTGCTTTGCGTTTTGGTTTCGGTTAAAATCAGAATGAAAGGAAGGTTGATAAATATGTCATATATCAACGGATTAACCATTCAGAAACTCAGAAAAGAAAAGAATCTCACGCAAAAACAGCTTGCGCAAATGCTTTTGGTCAGCGACAAAACCGTTTCAAAATGGGAAACAAACAGAGGTCTGCCCGATATTACCATTTTACCCGAGCTTGCTTCGGCTCTCGGCGTTTCGGTCGCCGAGCTGATGACGGGCGAAATCATCAAAAACGAAAACCGCCGCGCAAATATGAAGAAAAGCGTTTTTTATGTTTGCCCGGTTTGCGGAAATGTGCTTTTCAGCATCGGAGAGGGTGCGTTCAGCTGCTGCTCGGTTTCGCTGATTCCTCTGGAGGCGGAGGAGCAGGACGCAGAAATCAAAAGCCTGACGGATCAAAAATCAAATTCGACATCTGACGGCATTGAACATGAAGCGCAGCACATTCAAATCGAAACTTGTGATGACGAATATTATATAACCGTCAAACATGAAATGACGAAAACGCATTTTATTCCCTTTATCGCGTATGTTACCGATGACAGCATACAGTTTAAAAAGCTTTATCCGGAACAAAACGCCGAATGTAACTTTAAAAGATGCGGGCACGGAATTATTTATGCTTATTGCAACCGACACGGCTTGCTTTATAAAAAAGTTTAATATTTTTTAATCATGTTTGATTTCTTTCTTGACTGTGTTGTTTCAAGGTGATAAGATGATAAAAAACACAGTAGAGGGAAGAAAAAATGAAAAACTTATCAAAATATTGCGGCGTGATTCCGGCTTTTTATGCCTGCTATGACGACAGCGGAAATGTCAGCGCCGAAAGGACGGCAAATTTTGCAAAATATCTTCTTTCAAAGGGCGTGAAAGGTCTTTATGTCTGCGGCTCCTCGGGAGAATGTATTTATCTTGACAAAGAAGAAAGAATGTTGATTCTTGAAAGTGTCATGAAAGCCGTCGGCGGAAAAATGACAATCATTGCACATGTCGGCTGTAACAACACGCGCGACTCCATGCTTCTTGCCGCACACGCGGAAAAACTTGGCGCCGACGCCATTGCTTCCATTCCGCCGATTTATTTTCATCTGCCGGAAAGCGCGATTGCAAAATATTGGAACGATATTTCTTCCGCCGCACCCAACACGGATTTTATCATTTATAACATTCCGCAGCTTGCCGGAACGGCTCTGACAGCTTCTCTTTTCAATAAGATGAGAGAAAATCCGAGAGTTATCGGCGTGAAAAATTCTTCCATGCCCGTTCAGGATATTCAGATTTTCAAAATGCTCGGCGGTGATGACTGTATCATTTTTAACGGGCCGGACGAACAGTTCGTTTCCGGCAGACTGATTGGTGCAGGCGGCGGAATCGGCGGAACCTATGCCGTGATGCCGGAGCTGATTTTAAAAGCCGATGAATATGTCAGAATCGGTCAGAATGAAAAAGCCTGCAAAATTCAGCACGAAATCAACAAGATCATTTATGCTTTGTGCGACTGCAAATGCAATATGTATGCCGCAGCAAAATATGTGCTTCATTTAAACGGCGTTGACTGCGGTTCGGTAAGAGCACCGCTTGAAGAAATTACCGATGAGGGCAAAGAACTTGCAAAAAATGTTAAAAAAATGATTGACAGCGCAATCGGCGAATTTTGCCGTTAAAGGAGAATGGCTATGGAAAAAGAATATTTGCTTGAAACACAGAAATGGGTCAAAGAAGAACTGGAACGCTGTTTAGACTTTTGGCTCAAAAACGGCGAAGATAAAGTAAACGGCGGTGTTTATACCTGTCTTGACAGAAAAGGCGAAATTTATTCCACCGATAAAAGCGTCTGGATGCAGGGCAGATGTGCATGGATTTTTGCTCACCTTTGCAATGTTTACGGTAAAAACGAACAGTGGCTTTCGTTTTCGCGCTCCTGCCTTGATTTCATGGAAGAACACTGCATCAACAAAAACGCCGGAAGAAGAATGTATTTCACCGTCACCGCAGACGGAAAGCCGCTTCGCCAAAGACGCTATTGCTTTTCCGAAAGCTTTTACTGCATTGCAAACGCCGAATATTATATGGCAACAGACGAAAAAATACGCCTTGAAAGAGCAAGAGAAGCCTATCACCTGATTTACGGACTGAACCACGGCATGAAAGACCCGACGGGACTCGGTGCAAAAACAGTGGAAGAAACAAGAAAATGCCGCGCGCTTGCCGATCCGATGATTTTTCTCAACACAACGGAAATCATGAGAAAAGCCGACAGCGAAAACAAAGACCTTTATGACAAATACAGTGCACAGTGCGTACATGATATTTTATCCTATCATCACAAGCCGTTGCTCGGTTGCACGCTGGAAACGGTCGGAACGGACGGCAAATTTTTGTCCGATGTTTCGGTCGGAAGAGTGGTAAATCCCGGACACGACATTGAATGCAGCTGGTTTCTGATGCAGGAGGCGAACCGCACGAAGAATAAGGAGCTTTATGATAAGGCTCTTGAAATATATCGTCTTGCCTTTGAGGGCGGTTGGGATAAGGAGTACGGCGGACTGCTTTATTTCAGAGACTGTCTCGGCAAACCGCCCGAAGCCTATGAGCATGACATGAAGCTCTGGTGGCCGCACAACGAAATTCTGATTGCGTCACTCATGGCATACCGCGACACGGGCGATGAATATTACATCAAAAACTTCAAAAAAACGCTGGATTATTGCAAAACATATTTTTCCGATCCGCAGTACGGCGACTGGTACGGCTATCTGCGCCGCGACGGAAAGCCGACTGAGCCGGCATGCAAAGGCAGTACGTTCAAAGGACCGTTCCATTTGCCGAGAATGCTCATTATGCTCGATCAGATGATTGATGAAATAACAGCCAAAAATGAATAAAAATTTTCCCTTTTGCCGATAATGAAAGCAAAAGGGATTTATCTTTTTGAAAGGTGTGTTTTTATGAAATTTTTCATTGAAGACGGCTGTATCGGCTGCGGACTTTGTCAGGAGACCTGTCCCGAGGTTTTTGCACTCAACGATGACGGACTTGCCGAAGTGATTGCCGAAGCGGACGCGGAAAACGAGAGCAGTGCAATTGAAGCAAAAGAAAACTGTCCGGTCAGCGTGATTGAGTTTGAATGAAACAAGAGTAGTATTATTAAAAGCAAAGGCAATATAGCAATTAGCGGCACAACGTTGGATTGTGCCGCTAAAATAATACAGTAAATCGTTTTTTCGACTCAGCCTTTAAGCAGAGCCATCAGATCGTCCATGTGTGCAAAAATTTTCTGAAGGTCTTTAATAATTACAACAAGCTTTTTCAAAAAAGCAGTAAACGGATTCGCTTTTGTCACCGTAAGTTCTTCTGTGTTTTCAACAAAGTCAGCCGTTTTTGTAAAAGTGATGGTTGCGCTTGCGGCTTTGTGGTCGGAAATGCTCACACCGTTGTTGAGAAATGCAACATATTCAAAATCTGTCACATCAATATGAACGCCGCCGCCGTCTTTATAAAGAAACTTTTCAACGCTGTCCCAGACGCCCCAATAATTGCTCCAGCTGGCTCCGTAATTTTTAACATATTCGCTGAAATCCTTATAATCGCCGTTGTTATAAAGCTCAACCCATGAATCCTTGAGTCCGGTGTTTTCAATCAGACATTCGGTGAAATAGGAATCCGAGTGAGCGGATATATTAAAGTCTCCGGTAACAATAACGGGACGCTTATCACCTCTTTTGTTTATGATTTCACAAAGCTGTCTGAAATTATCATTTCTTGCTTCAACCGAACCGGCGTCGCCGAATGCGTCGGCATGAATATTATAAAAATCAACATAAATTCCGTCGCCTAAATCAAGAACGCAATAAAGAATGCCTTTAGGAGTCAGTTCATCTGCGCCGTCATTGATAACGCCGTAAGATTTTTCCCATGTGATTCTTTTTTCGTTATATATCGGCGTTTTTGAAAAGACGTTCATACCGTCTCCACCGGGAATACCGCCGGTATGATTGGTTTTGTACGGATAGTTTGTCAGGCCGTTTGCCAGATTATCGTGATAGCCGAAATCCTCCTGAACGGCGATAACATCATAGTCTGATTGATTAAGCTGCTGACCGAGTATTGTCTGATTGCCGGGAACATCGGTGCCCTGCATACCGATAATTCCGCCAATACTCGGAAGTCCGGCAACATTATAGCAAAGCATCTTGACCTCTTTTGTGTCGGAAGCTGAGGCAAACACCGTTACGATTGAAAAAATCATCATAACGGAAAGAATGACGGATAATACTTTTTTGATTTTCTTCATAACAATTCCTCTTTTCTGCGGTCAGTTAAAAATGCACTGCCTTTATATAAATATTATCGCACGCAGAGTCATTATTTGTCAACAAAAACTTTAAATTTATCTTTGATTAAAATATTTTGTGAATAATAATGATAACGGCTTGATTTTTTCTTGTGTTTGAAATAATATTTGTAATAGAGACAGCAGAATTTTTCAATTGTCTTTTTGCTAAAACGATTAAAGGAGGTATTTATATGAAAAAAGAACGTAAATCCAATATGGTAAAAAAACTGGCAGCCGGTCTTATGGCGGCAGTTATGATGCTTACGTCCGCCGTTCCGGCTTATGCGGCAACGGCTTCTTCTGCCACAACGGCAAGCACATCAAAAACGGCTTCTGTCAGCCTTTCAAAATGCACGGTCACAGTTGCCAAAAATGTCGGTTATACTTCTAAGGCGTTAAAGCCCGCCGTAACCGTGAAATACGGCAAAACTACGCTCAAACAGGGGAAACATTATACTGTTACATATTCTTCAAACAAGAATTTCGGAACCGGTAAGGTTACGGTCAAAGCCATCAGCGGCAGCGGCTATACGGGAAGCAAAACCGCTTCTTTCAACATTGTTCCGGCAAAGCCCAAGGTAACGGTTTCCACAACAACATCAAGCATCAAGCTTTCATGGAACAAAGTTACCGGCGCAACAAAGTATTATATTTATTCTTACAACACTTCAACCAAAAAATATACAAAGCTGAAAAGCCAGACCGGAACAAGCTACACAATTTCAAAGCTTTCTTCCGGCAAAACTTATAGTTATGCCGTTAAAGCCGTTACCGTTAAGGGCTCAAAAACATATAGCGGCATTGTTTCTGACCTTATCACAGCCGCAACAAAGCCTGCAAAAGTGACGGGCATTAAGCTGAGCAATTCCGGAAGCTCCGCTTTGAAAGTTTCATGGAAAGCTGTCAGCGGTGCAAGCGGCTATAAGGTTTATACTTATAACATTTCAAAGAAAACCTATACGCTTCGTGCAACGGTTAAAGGTACATCTGCCACAATCAGCGGTCTTCTTCCAAACACGGTTTATGCAGTAACCGTGCGTGCTTACCGCACAGCAGGCGGCACGAATTATTACGGAGCCATGAGCAGCTATGTTAAAAAGACAACGGCGCCCGGAAAAGTTGTTTCCCTCAAGGCTTCGGCAACGGATTCAACCGTAACGCTCACATGGGGCAAGGTCAGCGCAGCAACGGGTTACTATGTATATTCCTACAATTCCACAAGCAAGAAATACACAAAGGTTACAACTGTTAAAACCAATAAGGCAACAATCAAAAATCTTACAACAGGCAAAACCTATTCTTACGCTGTTGCCGCATATAAAACCTCCGGTTCTTCAACCGTTCTGGGTACGAAATCCTCTGTTGTCAAGGTAACAACCAAAAAGGTGGATTATTTCACAAAATATTATAATATCTTCAGAAGCGGTCAGTATTCGGTAACTTACGGCATGGATGCAGGCGGCGACATCGGCGAAGTGAAATCCACAAACTATGTTAAAAACGGCAATATCAGAATGGATACCGATATGGCAGGTATAGACTGCAGACTGCTTTATCTGAAAAGTGAAAATGCCGGTTATATGTATTTAACAGGCGGACTGCCGATCGGCTACGTGAAGCTTTCAAATGATGAAATCAAAGAAATGGGACTGGATTCACAGCTGATTTGTGAAATGTTTGCACCCGAAAAAGCAAGCAGTTCAAAGGTAACAGAAGGCAGCCAGAAAATCGGCTCAACAACTTACACCACCTATTCCTATAAAACTGCTGACGGCACAACCGTAACCTATTATATTTCCGGCGGAAGTCTCAAGCTGATAAAAATGTCCGGTACACAGGAAGCGGTCGAATTAAAGATTTATTCGGTTTCTGCTTCCGTCAGCGATGATGTTTTCAAAAAGCCCAAGGGTTATCTGCCGATGGATTTTATATTTTAACTGAAAAAAACTTCCGCATTCCGATGTGCGGAAGTTTTTGCTGTATTTTTCAGATTAAAGATTGACAATTAAGCACAAAATGAGT
>JBJFHW010000311.1:0-7661 GCA_051893965.1 Acutalibacteraceae bacterium | reverse complement strand
CTATGAATTTGATTTTTATATGTTTATAATTTCAAAGCATATAAAAATAAATACTGAAGCAGAAAACAGCCGTATCATGTGCAGACGGTTGTTCTGTTCAGTTGGTCATAAAATGAAAAACAACCGAAATGCCCTGAAGATAAAGAAAAGCGATAAGATGCGTTAAGGTATTTCAAAATGATATAAAACTGAATATACATAACCCACACATACGACGAAACGAAAGTCGCCCTGTAAAATACTGTTTTCATTAACATCGGCACACGGACAAGTCTTTGCCGAAGAATACTGTTGGGCTGTCTTTACAAGCAGCATAACGGAAAGCGAAAGGGGAATATCTATGAAAAAATTCAGATGGGCATATATCGGAAGCGGTAATATTGCTTATTCCACCGCAAAGCAAATCACACAAGGCGAACATGAAATAGTCTCGGTCTATTCCAGAAACTTTGAAAAAGCAAAAGCATTTGCCGAAAAATTTTCCGCAAAAGCGTATGAAACCTTTGATGAAGCGGTTTTTCGTGATGATGTTGACGCCGTTTATATTGCAACACCGCACACAAGTCATGTTGATTATGCTGTGAAAGCAATGAAAGGCGGTAAAAGTGTTCTTTGCGAAAAACCTGTCGGGGTAAATATCAAAGATGTTGACAGACTCATCGGTACTTCTGAGCAAACCGGTGTTTATTTCTGTGAGGCAATGTGGACTTGGTTTTCAGATGTTGCGCTGACGGTTAAAAAATGGGTTACCGACGGTAAAATCGGTGAAGTGCGTCAGGTAAGAATCAATTATGCTTTCCCTGGAATGTTCATGTCAAAAACCTCACGCGTACGCATGCCGGAAACCGCGGGCGGAGCGCTGCTCGATATAGGAATTTATCCGATTACTTATTGCTATAACCTTTTCGGAATGCCGAAAGCTATCACATGCACGGGAAAGATTAAAGACGGCATTGACACCGCCGAAACCGTAATTCTTGATTACGGAAATTTCAGATGTGTTCTTAAAATGTCGCTTTACTCACTCAGAGAAAGCTGCGTTATCAGGGGTACCTCGGGAAAAATCAGCTTTCCGACATTTTTTCACATGGCGTCAAAGGTTGTGCTTCAAAATCAGGACGGTAAAACGGTATTTAACGGAAAAACAGATTATCTGACTGAATTTACGAGAGCCGCAAAGGAAATCAAACAGGGAAAAACGCAGTCGGACTATATTCCGTTCAAAGCGACAAGAGACTGTATGCAAATTATGGACGAATGCCGCAGACAGATGAAGCTGGTTTATCCGTTTGAATAACAGTTAAAGAATCTATGGGAAAAATCCGCTCGGCCTTATTAATTTTGCCTCAGCCGCTTTTTCGTTGAGGCATTTTATTATCGCTTATGAACCGAACAGCATTTCAATTTTTTGTGTTGCTTTTATTCAATACTGCCGTTTTGGATAAATTGCGAATAGAAAAGCATTCGCGTTTCATATATAATAAGGTTGTCTTTTTGAATCGTATCAGATTTGCAAAAATTGTTGTGCGATTGCATGAATGGATAAAATCATCAGAAAGGATTGTCAGGTGGCAGAAAGTTATGAAAATTATCAGCGCTTCGGACTCCTTTAAAGGAAGTCTTTCTTCAAAACAAATTGCCGAAATTATCAAACAAACCGCGAAAGAAGTTTCGCCGGATATTGAAGTCATAGCTTGCCCGATAGCGGACGGCGGCGAGGGCACTTTAGATGTCATTTTGCAGTCGGGCGGATTCAGTGAGGTTGTGATTGAGGTTTGCAATCCGCTTTTTGAGCCGATCAACGCGCGCTATGCCGCAAGTGGAAAAACCGCTTTTATTGAAATGGCGCAGGCATCGGGACTGACCTTGATTCCCTATAAAGACGGAAATGCCGCCTTCACCACAACATTCGGCACCGGTCAGCTGATAGCCGATGCAATCCAAAAAGGGGCAGAGGAAATCTATGTTGCCGTTGGGGGCAGTGCCACCAATGACGGCGGAATCGGTGCGCTTTGTGCGTTGGGCGGTCGGTTCTTTGACAAGAACGGTCGGGCATTAAAACCGATAGGCGAAAACTTGGAGAAAATTGAAAAAATTGATTTTCCCGATTCTGTTTGGCGAAGAAATGTGAAGCTGACGGTGCTTGCCGATGTGGAAAATCCCTTGGTCGGCGAAACGGGCGCAACACGATTTTACGGAAAACAAAAAGGTGCTGTGGGTGAAGTTGCCGACAGACTTGAAAACGGCATGATTCACTTTGCCGATATTGTGCAAAGAGATTTCGGCAAAAGACTTCATGAACTGCCTTTTGCCGGAGCGGCAGGCGGCCTTGCCGGAGGATTGATGGCATTTTTGAACGCATCGCCGGCAAGCGGAATTGAAACTGTTCTGAAGCTCATCGGCTTTGAAGAAAAGCTAAGCGGTGCCGACGCCGTGATAACCGGAGAGGGAAAACTTGATAAACAGTCGCTTTGCGGCAAAGCAATATCGGGCGTTTGCGCTCCGGCAAAAAAACTTGGTGTGCCGGTTTATGCGATTGTCGGTTCAACTGAAATTTCACAGCAGGAGCTTTCGCAATTCGGAATCAAAAAAGTTGAAACCCTGATTTCGGATTCAAAGTCTTTGCAGGACGCAATCGAAAATGCATCCGTGCATATGCAGCATGTTGCAAAAAAACTGCTGATAGATATAGTAAATAATGCAGTATAAGGAGAAAACGAAATGGAAAAATCTGAATTAAAAGCACTTATCAAAAAAGCCGAAACGCTCGAACTGACAGATGAAGAGCGAAAAAAACTGCCCGGAAGCTTCATTTCGCTGCCGAGCGGTAACACACACTATGAAATGCGAGGTTCGGGTGAACCGATTGTTCTGGTTCACGGCTATGCAACACCTTGTTACATATATGATAAGCTGTTTTCTGCTTTTGTTCAGGCAGGCTACCGTGTTTTACGGTATGATCTTTTGGGAAGAGGTTTTTCCGAAAGAGTGGAAACGGATTATACCCCGGAGCCTTTTGCCGCACAGTTAAGAGAACTGACACAGGCTCTTTTGGGTGACGCAAGCTTTCATCTTGTGGGAACCTCCATGGGCGGCTCTGTCACAACCGCCTTTTGCAGGCTTTATCCCGGCAGCGTTAAAAGTCTGATTTTGCTTGCGCCTGCGGGCATGGACAGCTTCAAGCCGGCTTTTTATATGAAACTGAGCAATATATCCGGCTTGGGTGAACTGCTGTTTCGCCTGATCGGAAGTAAATCGCTTCTGAACGGCTGCGCTTCCGAAATGCACTATTCTATTGATGAAAAAGACGATTACATGAGAGCCTTTGCGGACGCTTTCGCTTATAAAGGCTTTTTGAGATGTACGCTCTCATCGCTGAGAAACACGATTCTGAGAACCGACAAAACAATTCTCGGCTATGAGGCGGTTGAAAAATCCAAAATTCCCGTTCTGTGTATCTGGGGAACGAATGACAAAACCATGCCGTATTATCAGACCGAGCGTTTCAAAGAGGTTTGCCCGAGTGCGAAACTGATAACCTATGAAAAATCGGGTCACATCTTTCTTTATGATGAGGGCGAAAGAACCGCCGCAGATATTCTTGCATTTTTGAAAGAGCAAAAGCCGGATATGAGCTGTTGTTAACCTTTATCTTCCGGCAGTCAGACAAAAGGGAAAAGCATATGAATAACGATTTTATCAATCTCACACCGGAAAATCTTGCCGAGGAGCATCTGTGCTGTATCATACGCACCAAAAAGCCGCACCCCGGCGTGGAGGCAAAAAGAGAATGGCTTTCGGGGAGACTTAAAGAAGGTCATGTTTTCAGAAAGCTTAACGAAAAAGCAACGGTCTTTATTGAATATGCGCCGCTTGAAACGGCATGGGTGCCGATTGTCGGAGAAAACTATTATTATATTTATTGTTTGTGGGTTCTGGGTGACTACAAAGGCAAAGGCTACGGAAAAGCGCTGATGGATACTTGTATCCGGGATGCAAAGGAAAACGGAAAATCCGGAATTTGTATGCTTGGGGCAAAAAAGCAAAAGGCCTGGCTTTCCGATCAGGCTTTTGCAAAAAAATTCGGTTTTGAAGCGGTTGACGAAACCGAAAACGGTTATGAACTGCTTGCGCTTTCCTTTGACGGAACAACGCCGAAGTTTGCCGAAAGCGCAAAAAAGGAGAAAATTGAAAACGAAGCACTGACCGTCTATTATGATATGCAGTGCCCTTATGTTCTTCAAACCGTTGAAAAAGCAAAACAGTTCTGCGAAGCAAACGCAATTCCTGCGTCATTCATTTTAGTAGATACGCTCCAAAAAGCAAAAAATCTTCCGTGTGTGTTTAACAATTGGGCAGTGTTTTACAAGGGAAAATTTGAAACGGTCAATCTGACCGATACCGCTTCTTTAAAAAGAATACTGAAAAAATAAAAAAACGCTTGACTCTCCCCTAACAGGAGATCTTATGATAATAACGGAGGTGAGGAAATGCTGAAAATCGGTGAGTTTTCAAAGCTTTCAATGCTTACTGTTAAAACGCTTCGCTATTATGAAAAAGAGGGTTTGCTGATTCCTGCGTCTGTTGACGAATGGACGGGCTACCGCATGTATGAAACAAGTCAGCTTCAGACTGCGGCAACCATCAAGGCACTGCGGCAGCTTGATTTTTCTGTTGGCGAAATCAAGTCGTTTCTGCAGGGCGGCTCGTTGAAACAGGCGTTAAAGGAAAAAGCAGCTGAACTTGAAGCGAAAAAAACCGATATTTCCGTTCAGATCTCCATTATTCATTATTTATCGGAGGACAATGAGATGAAGTATCAAGCAGTTTTGAAAGAAATTGAACCGTGCATTGTTTACAGCGAGGAACGCGTTCTCAATGATTACAGCGAGGTCACCGGGCTTGTTTTATCGTCGGCAACAGAATGTCGCAGACTGAACCCGAGCATTGAATGCGCAAAGCCGGATTACGGTTTTTGCGAATATCTTGACGGCGAGCACAAGGAAAAAGACATTCTGACAAGATATTCTCAGGCAGTTGTCAGCGCAGGAAAAGAAAACGAAAGAATCAAGTTCCGCACCCTTCCCAAAACAAAAGCAATCTGCGTTTATCACAAGGGCGCATATAACCTGATCGGCGAAGCTTATTCTTATCTTTTGAATTATGCCGAAAAAAACGGGTATAAACCGGCAGGTGTGATCAGAGAATGTTATATTGACGGAATGTGGAACAAGGATTCGGTTGAAGACTGGCTGACGGAATTGCAGTTGCCTGTTGAATAATTGCATAAACGTTTTTTGCAATCATTTTAAAAATTTGCATAAAATAAAACAGACATGCACCACGCATGCCTGTTTTATTGTTTCTTGTAATTATTCTTTACCAACAAGCCAGTTGATGGAAACACCGAGAACATCAGCAATTGCAACAAGTTCATAGTCGCATACGCTTCTGATCTGGCCTTCAAGCTTTGAAAGACCGGAAGCAGTGAGTTCAACGCCTCTGATCTGAAGCTGAGTGAGCAAGTCAATCTGCTTCATGCCGAGTTCTTTTCTTTTGGCTTCGATTTTTGCGCCAACGATGTTTCGTGTTCCGAGAGGTTGTTTTCTGATCCTCATTAAAATCACACCCTTTTTAAAATTTCAAAAAGACAATTTTTTCTAATTGCCTTTTTATTAAATAGATATTAACATATTATTTGGGAGTTGTCAATAATATTTACTTAAAAAAATTAAACTTTTTCGTTTTAAATGATTGAAATTTTTATAAAACAGATATAAACAAATTATATATTGAGATTATTTAATATCCAATCAGTAAAAATAAACATTATTTTTCTGATTTAAAAGAATACTGCGAAGCCGTATACATCTTTTTTATAAAACCGCTTTTATTGCACTTGAAAAAATAGTATAATAATTTTATAGATACACACAGCCGAAAACTACACAAAACAGAAAAGGTGACGATATGAGCAACAGTCTTAAATCAAGAAATTTAACCATGCTGATGGATTTTTATGAACTGACGATGGCAAACGGATATTTTACAAACGGCAAAAAAGACACGGTTGCATGGTTTGATATGTTCTTTCGCAAGGTGCCTGATGATGCCGGCTTTGCGATTATGGCAGGCGTGAAGCAGGTGATTCACTATCTTGAAAATCTGAAGTTTACGCAAAAAGATATAGAAATGCTCAGAAGAAAACATTTCAGCGAAGATTTTTTGGAATATCTCAAATCGTTCAAATTTGAATGTGATGTCTGGGCAGTTCCCGAGGGTACGCCGATTTTTCCGGGCGAGCCGATCGTTACGGTCAGAGGACCTGTTATTCAGGCGCAGATGATTGAAACCATGGTGCTTCTTGCCATTAACCATCAAAGTCTGATTGCCACCAAAGCCAACCGAATCAAACGCGCGGCGGGTGACAAAAGCGTGATGGAATTCGGTTCACGCAGAGCGCAGGGCTTTGACGGTGCAATTTACGGCGCAAGGGCGGCCTATATCGGCGGTTGCGATGCAACGGCTTGCGCGATTAACGAGCGCGATTACGGTGTGCCGGCGGTCGGAACAATGGCGCACAGCTGGATTGAGCTTTTTGACGATGAGCTGGAAGCTTTCTGCGCTTATGCAAGGCAATATCCTGATGAATGCACACTGCTTGTTGATACCTATGATGTTCTCAAGTCGGGTGTGCCGAATGCGATTGAAGCGTTCCGAAAAGAGGTGGTGCCGAGAGGATTCAGACCGAAAGGAATCCGAATTGACAGCGGAGACATCACCTATCTTTCTAAGAAAGCAAGAAAAATGCTTGATGAAGCAGGCTTTGAGGACTGCAAAATTATTGCAAGCAATTCGCTTGATGAATACCTGATCAGAGACATGCTGATGCAGGGGGCAAAAATTGATTCTTTCGGTGTCGGGGAAAGGCTGATTACTTCTTCCTCTTCGCCTGTTTTCGGCGGCGTTTATAAAATTGTTGCGGTGGAAGAAAACGGTGTGCCGAAGCCGAGAATCAAGCTGAGCGAAAATGTGACGAAAATCACCACGCCTTGTGCCAAAAAGGTTTTTCGTCTTTTTGAAAATGCAACAGGCAAGGCGATTGCCGATGTTGTGACGCTTTTTGATGAGGAAATTGACAGCACACAGCCATATGAGCTTTTTGACCAGGTCTATACATGGAAAAGAAAGGTTGTAACTGATTTTACGGCAAAGCCGTTGCTTGTGAAAATGTTTGAGGGCGGAAAGAAGATTTATAACTGTCCGGACATTGAACACACAAGGGAATATTGCAAAACGCAGGTTGACTGCCTTTGGGAGGAACTGAAAAGGTTTGAAAATCCGCACAAATATTATGTTGACCTTTCAAAGCGGTTATGGGACGAAAAACAAAGAATGATTGGCAGGCACCGGCAAGCCCGCTTGCATGCTCACACGGGCGGGCAACGCCCGCAGGACTCACGCGGGACAGAGTGAGTAAATCATAACAATTGCGCCGCGAGGTAAAGTGAGTGCAAAAGGAGAAAAGTTTTGCAGGCACCGCCTGCATGCTCACGCGGGACAGAGTGAGTAAATCTTAACAATTACACCGCGAGGTAAAGTGAGTGCAAAAGGAGAAAAGTTTTTTGCCAAGCTTTTTTTCAAAAAAGCTTGTGGGGTCA
>JBJFHW010000310.1:0-7667 GCA_051893965.1 Acutalibacteraceae bacterium | reverse complement strand
TTCTGTCTGCGGTTCAACGCTGTCTCTCATGGCAGCCGGCGTTCCCATCAAAGCACCCGTTGCCGGTATTTCCTGCGGCCTTATCACCGAGGGCGAACGTTTCATGACCATGGTTGATATTCAGGGCCTTGAAGATTTCTTCGGCGACATGGACTTCAAGGTAGCCGGTACCAAAAAGGGTATCACCGCTATTCAGATGGATCTCAAAATTCACGGTCTTACGCCCGAAATTATCAAAGAAGCCCTTGAAAAGACCTATGACGCACGCTGCAAGATTATTGACGAAGTGATTCTTCCTTGCATTGCAGAGCCGAGAAAAGAGCTTTCAAAATATGCTCCGAAGATGCTTACAACAAAAATTGATGTTGAAAAAATTGCCGATGTTATCGGAAAGCAGGGTAAGGTTATTCAGAAAATCTGTGCAGAATGTAACTGCAAGGTTGATGTTAACGAGGACGGCTCCATTTTCGTTTCGTCTGTCAATCTTGAAGATGCTCAAAGAGCAATCACAATCATTGAAACCATTGCAAACGATCCGGAAGTCGGTTCCATCTTCCGCGGCGTCGTAACAAGAATCATGAGTTTCGGCGCATTTGTTGAAATTGCTCCGGGCAAAGAGGGACTTGTTCACATCAGCAAGCTTGATGTAAAGCGTACCGAAAAAGTGGAAGACGTTGTTGCAGTCGGTGACGAAGTAATCGTTAAGGTTATTGAAATCGACGATCAGGGCAGAATCAATCTTTCAAGAAGAGACGCTCTGATTGAAATTGAGGGTGCAGTTCCCGAAGACGACGGCGACGATGCTCCCAGAAAGCCCAGAAGAAATTCAAACAGAAACCGCCGCGGTTAATGAATATTTGAACCTTAAAAGCAGCAGAAAAACATCATCTGCTGCTTTTATTTTGCAAAAACGGATACAGAAAAACGCAAAATATTTTTATTGACGGCTGTTTTGCCTTGACAAGCTTTTAACAGTTTAATATAATAAATATAGTGTCGAATATGCGTGTTTTAAGACGAAAATGATGAATTTGTTGTTCAATTCAGGCATATTTAACAAAATTAAAAATTAAGTGAGGAATCAAGATGGGTGCAATTGGAGATTTTCTTGATAGCAAAATTATCAAAAAAGATGTCGGCGAAGAAACTTATCTGACTTGGAGAGAAACGCTTTCTTATGCATTGGGCAGAGGCGCTCAGGGCATGAACACAAGCATGACAAGCTCCAAATACATAAACAAGTTTTTAACCGATGTTCTTTTTGTAAAACTTGGTGACCGCGCTATGGCTGTCGCTTCGAGAATCAGATTTTTCTGCGGAATTTTTGATGCAATCAATGACCCGATTATGGGCGTTATTGTTGACAAAACGAGAACCAAAAACGGTCAGATGAGACCTTATATCAAATGGGCGCCGATTTTTGTTTCAATCGTTATGGTTATGTTCTTTATCGGTTCGTCCAATATGCCGATCTGGTTTAACATTGCATACACAACTTTCCTTTTTGTAATGCTTGATGTTACTTATACCGCCTTTGACATACCGATGGGCGCTTTGGCGTTTTCCATAACGCCGAACGGTGTTGAGCGAACGAAGCTTTTCGGTGTCAGCTCCATTACCCGTTCCGTAGTCGGTGCAATTCCTCAGGTTTTCGTTGCCGCCGGTGCATGGCTTCCGTATTTCAAAGACAACACACCGAAAGCCTATCTTACCTCTGCAATCATTTCTGCAATCGGCATTTTCTTCCTGACAAGACTGACCTATAAAAACACAAAAGAACGTGTTGAGCACAAAGAAGACGCTCCGTCAGTCAAAGATTGCATCACGATGCTGTTCCAGAACAGACCGTTGCTGATGCTGTTTTTAGCAAACATTTTCTTTGTTCTTTGCAAAATTCCCGAACAGATTTCCTATTATTTTGTTTATGACCTGATGTTCAATGATAAATATAACGTTTTCATTGATATAATCAAATTCCCGGGCTTCCTGCTTGCCGGTATCATCGTTCCGAAAATTGTTGAAAAGCTCGGTGAAAAAGCTGATTCAAGAAGAATTTTCCAGTTCTGCTGTATCGCTGCCATTACGATTAATCTTCTCTTTGCCGCAGTTACCTATAACGGTCTTTTGAACAAAGAAAGCGGAACTTCAGTTTCTCTTGTTGTTGCAATTTTCGTTATTTTGTTCACCGGTCTTTCCACCATTCCTCTTGAGTTTAAAAATCTTATTCAGAAGGAAATGGAAGCAGAAACCGTTGACTATATTGAATGGAAAACCGGTAACCGCGCAGACGGAACCATGCTTTCCATCATGTCCTTCACCGGTAAAATTGAAAACACATTTTCTTCTTCCATTGCGCTTTCCATTCTCGGCTTTACTGGCTATGTTTCTCACTCGGACGGTTCCATGGTTCAAAATACACAAACAAACTGGGCACTGTTCCTGATGACAACAATTGTTCCCGCAGTCGGCTATCTTCTCATGCTAATCCCGATGCGTTTCTATAATATCACGGCTTCAAGTCACAAACAGATGATGGCTGACATTATGGAAAGACGTGCCGAACTTGCAAGCAGCCGCAAGCTTGCTGAAGGCGAAGTTACTGATGCTGAAGAAGCAGTTGTTACGGCAGAAACAAAATGATGAAAAACAGTACGAAACTAACCTTTATTGCCGATACGCATCATTTTTCTCGAACGCTGTCTGACGGCGGAAAAGCCTATGTGCTTCGAAGCGGTTCGGATCAGAAATGCCTTGAAGAAACAGGCGGTATCATTGATGCCGCCTTTTCCCATATTGCAAAAAGCGATACGCAGGCGGTTATGATTGCCGGAGATTTAACAAATAACGGCGAACGAGTTTCCCATGAAGAGTTCAGAAATAAGCTGTATGCGCTCGCTGAGACAAAACCTGTTTATGTGATAACGGCAACGCACGATTGGTGCTGTGACCAAAATCCAAGGCGGTTTGACGGCGAAAAGGTATATCATGATGTTCCGGTGATGAAGCCGCAGGAACTAAGAGATTTTTATTATGATTTCGGCCCGAAACAGTCTGACGCTGAGTTTATCACGCATCTCGGAACTTGCTCTTATACCGTTGACATCGGCAAAAATGTGCGTATTCTTGCGCTTAACGATGACCAGAACGGTAAGGGCAGAGCTGGTTTTAAAGAAGACCATTTTCAGTGGATTGAAGAGCAGATCAGAAAAGCAAAAGCCGACGGAAAAATTCTCATCGGTATGGAGCATCATTTGCTGATTGCTCATATTCATCCGCTCATAACGGGCGGCACAACCTGCGTCGGAGACAGAGAAAAAGTTGCTTCAAGACTTGCCGATGCAGGGCTTCGGTATATGTTTGTCGGTCATTCGCATATTCAGGCGGTTGATTCGTTCACAAGCGAAAAGGGCAACACCATAACTGAAGTCAATGTCGGTTCGCTTTGCGGCTATCCGTCGCCGATTGTCAATGTAACGGTAAGTGACGACGGTCTTGAAATTTCAACGGACTGCATTAAAACTTTCATTCACGACGGCAAAGTTTATGACACAAAAAAATATCTTGCAAACAAAGCCTGTGCCCTTGTTGACAGAGTGCTTGAATGTGAAACGCTTAAAAAAAGCGACTTTGTTGAAAGACTTGACGCTTTGCAGCTTGACGGCAAAAAACTCGGAAAGTTTTATCCGATTGCAAAACCGATTTTGAGGTTGATTTCAAACGCCGATGTCGGCAATTTCTATAAAATGTTACACATTTTAAGACTTGATAAGGAAATCGACAAAAGAAGTGTTCAAATTTTAAGCGATAAAAAAATTACCGAATTCATACATGAAATCCTTTTGTCGGCTCTTGACGGTTCGGCAAATCGCTTCACGCAAGACAGCAGTTATTATCAAGTCTGCATCGGCGCGGCCAATTGCCTTAAAAAAATATATAAAGGCAAGCTGACAAGCGATATAAAACAAACGCTTCACAATATCCTTACAGGCGGTGAATATAACATCACTCACTGCAAGATAAAATAAAAGAATCTGCCTTGGCTTTAAAAGCTTTGGCAGATTCTTTTTACAGTGAATTAATATCATAAGGCGTTCTCTGATAAACGAAATAATTCAGCCAGTTCGTAAACATCAGAGAACCGACATTTCGCCATCTCATAACCGGCTTTTTGGTCGGATCGTTGTCGGGAAAATAATTATACGGCATTTGAATTTTCAGACCTTTTTTCAAATCTCTGAAATATTCTTTTGCAAGCGTGTCGGCATCATATTCCGAATGACCGGTTGCATAAAAGTTCCGGCAATCAATGTCGGAAATCAGATGAACGCCTGCTTTTTCCGAATAGGAGATGACCTGCAAATCCTTGCAGCGATAAATATCGGACAGACGAATCTCCGTGTGCCTTGAATGGGGTACATAGTAGCGTTCGTCAAAGCCGCGCATAAGCGGGTGATAAAGGTCAAGCGGCTGATGCTCATAAACGCCGAACATCTTTTCCTCAAGCTGATATTTTGGAATCCCGTAATGATAATAGAGCGCCGCCTGAGCACCCCAGCAAATATGAAAGGTTGAATAAACATTCGTTTTTGACCATTCAAAAATTTCGCAAAGCTCCGGCCAATAATCAACCTGTTCAAAATCCATCAGCTCAACCGGAGCACCGGTAACAATCATACCGTCATATTTGTTGTTTTTGATTTCGTCAAAGGTTTTATAAAACATCAGCATGTGATCTTCTGCTGTGTGCGTTGCCTTGTGCGTTGCCGTTTGAAGAAGCTCAATATCAACCTGAAGCGGCGAGTTGCCCAAAAGGCGAAGAAGCTGCGTTTCGGTTTCAATTTTTGTCGGCATCAGGTTGAGAATAACAATTCTCAGCGGCCTGATGTCCTGACCTTTTGCACGGCTTTCGGTCATGACGAATATATTTTCTTTTTCAAGGCTTTCTTTTGCGGGAAGCCTGTCATCAATTTTAATCGGCATCGGTTTCACCTTTCCTTGTGTTCAGAAACATGACAATCATTATAACAGAATATTTTTATCTTTACAACGCAAAATAGAATAAATCTGCAAAAAAGCCTGCATAAAGCAGGCAGATTATAAAAAATCGCTTATCACAGCAAATCTTCGTTGTAATGCGCTCTGACGCCGCCGATGAATTTCGGCCTTGTTCTTGCCGCCGTTATATGCGCTTCGCCTATTTTGTCAATGCTTAGTCTGAGCGGAACCACAACATCTTTCAAATGCATACCGATTAATGTCAGCCCGATGTCAAGACCGGCGTCTGCTTTGATGTGCTCAACCGCAACAGGCTGACTGAAATTTTCGTAAGCGGTTGTTGCAAATGAACCGCCGGCTTTCGGCTGCGGATAAACATTAACAATTTCATAGCCGAATTTTTCTGCCGCTTCACGCTCAAGTATCAAGGCTCTGTTGAGATGCTCACAACACTGTGCGGCAAGATAAATGCCTTTTTTCAAAAGCATCGGATAAACAGCCGAAAAAACAGCCTGTGCGACTTCAAAGCAGGAGCCGCGGCCGATTGTCTGACCGACAATTTCGCTTGAAGAACAGCCGATAACAAGAAGCTGACCTTTTTGTAATTTTGCTTTTTCAATCAGTTCACAGACAGCTTTTTCTGCCTGATTTTTTATTGCTTCCAATTCCATTTCCGTTTCCCAGCGGCAAAGAAAACTGCTTTTTCAAAGCTTTTTCAGCCGCTTTTTCCTTTGTATTATATATTGATGAGGTATTGATTTTTATACAATTTATTATATAATAATACATGAAATTTGACATGAAAAAAATATACAAAAACAACATATTTTTAAAGGACAGTTGCAGGTGGAACGATGTTTGAAAACAAAAGCACAGCAGCAAAATATATTCAGCTTTACAATTACTATAAAGAACTGATTTTAAACGGTATCATGAAAAAGGACGAAAAAATGCCTTCAATCAGAACCTGTTCAAAAGCGTTTTCACTCAGCAGAACAACGGTGGAAAATGCTTATGAACTGCTTGCCGCAGAGGGATATATCATCTCCAAGCCGCAAAGCGGATTTTTTGTTCGCTCGGTTGATTATTCCAATATCCACCGATATGCAAAAATGAATGAAGCGTCCGGCGAAAGGAAAAACAAAATCAAGTATGATTTGGTCTCTTCAAAGGCAGATAAGGCAAGTTTTAATTTCTCGTTGTGGAGAAGATATGTTAAAAGTGCGCTCAGGCAGGATGACAGACTGCTTTCTTACGGTGAGCCGCAGGGCGAGTATGATTTAAGGCAGGCAATATGCGAATATATTTCAAAAGAGCGCGCCGTGGTTTGCAGTCCGTCGCAGATTGTCATTGCGGCAGGAACGCAAAATCTAATCGGAATTTTATGTGCAATCACAAAAGAGCGTAGCAAGGTCGCTTTTGTCGGTTCAAAATTTGAACAGGGCAAAGCTGTGTTTGAAGATTACGGCAAAACCGTTGATCTTTCGGCTTCAACACTAAAAAAAATCAATGATATAGATGATCTCGACGCTGATATGATCTATACTTCTCCGTCTCACACAGACAGTTGGGGCAGTGTTTTGAGTCTGTCGGACAGAATGGCGCTTTTAGAATATGCAAAAAACAAAAACTGCCTGATTATTGAAGATGATTATGACAGTGAATTTCGTTATTATGCAAAGCCGTTGCCGTCGCTTCAGGGTATGAACGGCGGACAGAATGTGGTTTATATCGGAACATTTTCAAAACTGCTTTTGCCGTCAATCAGAATCAGCTTCATGGTTTTGCCGCTGGGATTGATTGAAAATTACCAAAGCCGCGGCGGATTATATAACCAAACCGCCTCAAAAGCCGAGCAGATTGCGCTTTGTCAGTTTATCAGAGACGGACATCTTGCTTCGCAGCTCAGAAAGCAGAAAAAGCAATATGCCTCAAAAACAGCGTTCATATGTGAAAAAGCAGGAGAAACTTTGCCGGACAACATACGCTTTGAGCAGTGTCAGGCAAGCTATCTGATAAGAGTATTGATTCGGGGTAAAAAGTCTGCGGTGCAGATTTGCTCCATGGCGGAAAAGCTCGGCGTACGAATGAGGGCAGTGGGCGATGAAAACGAAACGGCAATGATTTTAATTTCGGCGGCGGGCTTCGATACCGAAAACTGTGACGAGCTATTCAGAATCATCAAAGAAAGCGTTTAAAAGAATTTGGGGATTGCCGTGTTTGCAACCCCCAAAAATGATTCTTATTCTTTTTTGTTTGATTTCACCGATGAAATGATGTCGTTTGCAACGGCATCAAGTTCGTCCACCGTTTCAAATTTTGCACTGCTTTGCATGATTGTTTCCTGAACAAAGGCAGGAAGCTTTTCAAATTTTTCGCGCACGGGGGCAGAAAAATCTTTTTTGTCAAGCATAGTGATCACCTTAATTTTATTTTATTGCTGTCAGCGTTAATAGTGTTTGCACAGAATCGAATATTATACGGTGATTTTTATGATTTGAGAAATATAACAAAATAATTTGAAACAAAATCAAAAGATTTTTTCTAACCACTTGACAAAAAATTAGCAATATGATAAGATAACAAGGCATTTGGGGGTATAGCTCAGCTGGGAGAGCGCTTGAATGGCATTCAAGAGGTCAGCGGTTCGATCCCGCTTATCTCCACCAACG
>JBJFHW010000309.1:0-1689 GCA_051893965.1 Acutalibacteraceae bacterium | reverse complement strand
CGGGTATGAAAATCCGCTGTGTTTCAAAGCATGGGCTGCCGTTCTTTTTGAAAAGGCATAAAGACCGTGTGGGACTTGCTGTTGCCGCCGTAATTTTTGTGATATTTATGGCGGTGACTTCCATGTTCATCTGGAATGTTGATGTAATCGGCTGTGAAAACACGGATAAAGAAGAGATTCTTCAGATTATTTCGGATCTGGGTGTTCATGAGGGCACACTGAAAAAGAACATCAACACCAAAGAGATAACCGATGCGGCGATGATAAAATTAAGCGGAAAGGTTTCATGGCTTGCCGTTAACATAAAAGGAACGCACGCGGTTGTTGAGGTTCGCGACTATATACCGGAAAAGGACGATGAAACCTACGGCGAACCGTGCAATATCATTGCCGATTTTGACGGACTGATTCTGAGCGCCGATGTCTATAACGGCAGAAAGGCGTGCCAAGAGGGAAGCGGAGCCGAAACGGGCGATTTGCTCATAAGCGGAATTGTGGAAAACAGGGATACCTCTGCTCAGTTTATGGAAGCAAGGGGGAAAATTACAGCGCTTCACAATGTCAAAACCGAAACGCAAACATCAATTTTGCAAAGCACTAAAAGATATTTTACGATTAAGAAAAAATACAAGCTTTCGCTTTTGAGCATCAGAATTCCGCTCGGATTTTATCCGAAAAATGAAACGGATTTCGATACATTCATAACCGAAAAACATTTATGCTACGGACAGGTAAAACTGCCCTTTGCAATAATAACCGAAACAAGGGCATACTATAAAAAACAAAACGAAGAAACAAAAGACGCATTGGCCGTTTCATTTGATGAATATACCGATGAAACTTATGAAAAATTCAAAAATACGCTTGTACTTGCCACTGATGTAAATATCAGCAGCAACAGAGATTCGGTCATTATTTCGTCCGATAACAAATGTATTGACTTTATGGGCAAAAAGCAAAAAATAATGACAGAATAAAAGGAAAATTTAGACAAAAATACTCTTCATTTTTGGAAAAGTTGTGATATAATGGTGAAAAATGGATAAAAAAATATTGAATGTAAATTTATATGCAATACATATTTTTTTGTTGAAAATCCGGGAGGTTCTGCTGTTGTTTGAAAGCATCATAAACATCGAAAGAATGGAGCATGCCGTTAATCTTTTCGGCTCTTTTGACGAAAATCTGATTCTGATTGAAAAGGAGTTTTCCGTAACGGTTTTAAGCCGCGGCAGTGAGCTTAAAATTCAGGGCGAAGCGGAAAATGTTGCGCTTGCCGAAAGAGCGGTCAACGGTCTGCTCACACTCATCAACAAAGGCGAACAGCTCAACGAACAAAATGTCCGCTATGTTTTTTCGCTCGTGCGCGAGGGCAGTGAAGATAAGCTTCGCACCATGGCGGTTGACTGCGTTTGCATAACGGCAAAAGGAAAAAGCGTCAAAGCCAAAACCCTCGGCCAGAAAAAATATATCGAAGCAATCAAAAACAACACCATCGTTCTTGGCGTCGGCCCTGCCGGAACGGGCAAAACCTATCTTGCCGTTGCGCTTGCCGTGAGTGCTTTCCGCGCAAAAGAGGTCAGCAGAATCATACTGACAAGACCTGCCGTTGAAGCGGGAGAAAAGCTTGGCTTTCTGCCCGGTGATTTGCAGCAAAAAGTTGACCCGTATCTGCGTCCGCTTTATGAC
>JBJFHW010000308.1:0-1694 GCA_051893965.1 Acutalibacteraceae bacterium | reverse complement strand
CAGACAGCTCCTTTTTGGGTTTTGCCCATCTTCTTGCCCTCGGAATTGAGAAGCAAGGTAATCGTCATTGCATAAGCATCTTTTGAAAGCTTCTTTCTGATCAGTTCCGTGCCGCCAAGCATATTGCTCCACTGGTCGTCACCGCCGAACTGCATATTGCAGCCGTATTTTTGGAAAAGCTGATAAAAGTCATAGCTTTGCATAATCATATAGTTAAATTCAAGGAAGCTCAGACCCTTTTCCATTCTCTGCTTATAACATTCGGCAGAAAGCATTTTATTAACGGAGAAGCAAGCGCCGACATCACGAAGTACCTCAACATAGTTCAGGTCAAGAAGCCAGTCTGCGTTATTGACCATGATTGCTTTATCATCCGAAAAATCAATAAAGCGGCTCATCTGTTTTTTGAAGCAGTCACAGTTATGCTGAATCTGCTCTTTTGTCATCATCTGTCTCATGTCGCTTCTGCCCGACGGATCGCCGATCATTGCGGTTCCGCCGCCGATTAACACAATCGGCTTGTTGCCTGCCATTTGAAGTCTTTTCATAAGGCAAAGCGCCATAAAGTGTCCGACATGGAGACTGTCGGCTGTCGGGTCAAAGCCGATATAGAAAACCGCTTTTCCGTTGTTGACAAGCTCTCTGATTTCCTCTTCGTCCGTTACCTGTGCAATCAATCCTCTTGCAACAAGTTCTTCATATATCTGCATTTTGATTATTCCTTTCAGTTGATTTTTTATCCGTAACGGTTCGTCAAAAACCGACGATTAATATAATAAATTGAATTTTTGATAATGTCAAGGTGTATTGGCAAAATCTATCAGCTCACACGCAGAAAGCATGGTGGTTTTTGTAATTACATCGCCGCCGATGATTCTTGCAATCTCATAAATACGCTCATCATCAATGAGTTTTCTGACCTTTGTTGCCGTAACACCGTCGGCGGTTGTTTTTTCAATCAGCAGATGATTGTCCGCGCCTGCGGCAATTTGTGCAAGATGCGTTACGCAGATAATTTGCTTTTCAGCGGAAAACTGCCTGAGCTTATAGGCAATTTTGTGCGCCGCTCTGCCGCTTACGCCGGTATCAATTTCATCAAAAATGATTGTTTCGGCGCTTTCGATTCCCGAAAGCACACATCTGATGGCAAGCATCACTCTTGAAAGCTCACCGCCCGAAGCAATTTTTGAAAGCGGCTTCGGCGACTGCCCCGCATTGGCACTGATCAAAAACTGAACATCATCAATTCCGTTTTCGCCGAAATCACAATCCGAAAACTCAACGGCAAACTTTGCGCCTTTCATATCGAGATAGGAAAGCTCTGCCATAACGTCCTTTTCAAAATTCAATGCATATTCTTTGCGTTTTTTTGAAATCTGCTTTGCCCGTTCGGCAACCTCTTCCTGCAAAGTTTCGATTTCATCTTCAAGTGCTTTTATTCTTTCGTCGCTTGTTTGAATGCTGTCATATTCTTCTCTTATTTTATCGAGATAAGAAAGCATATCTTCTTCCGTTTCGCCGTATTTTCTGGAAAGACGGTAAAGCAAATCGAGACGCTGTTCCACTTCGTTTATATCGGTTTCATCTTCATCGATATTCATAAGCTCATCGTTAACAGCAGAAAGACATTCTTCCATTTCATAACGGAAATTTTCCGCAGACTGCGCAAATTCATCGAACTCGCTGTTATAATC